>NZ_JBEXIK010000038.1:0-63620 GCF_040608515.1 Micromonospora sp. NPDC005173 | reverse complement strand
CGCCCCCGTGCATGCAGACACAGCCTCACCGCGCGGTTCCCGACGGCCACCATCTCATCGGCCACCCCGAGACTGGCGAGCACCTCCAGGGTGCGCGGCTAAACCGCCAAGGCACGGGAGGGGCGACCCGACGCACTCAGCGTGGTATCTGAGAACTCCAATTCGGCCCGCAACCTTGTAGCATGCGGCGGACGACGGCCGGCAGCTGGAGCGCGGCTCTGGTACGACTCGGCGGGCGGCACCGTCGGGTCGGGCGGCCGCGGCGCCGGTCAGGCCGGGGCCGGCGTGAGAGAGGAACCTGCTCGGCGTGTTCCAGGAACCGGACCAGACTCGGATGATCGGCGGAAACTCAATTGGCGGGGCCTCAGGCGCCAGGGGCGGGGCGTCAGGCGCCGGGCCGCCAGAGGTGTGGGACGCGGAGCTAGCCAAGACGATGCGGCACGTTGCCGTGCTGCGCACCGGGTTCTACGTTGTCGTGCTCCTGATCGCGCTCGGTGGCCAGGTGTCCGGGGCGATGGAAGGGCTCGGCATGCCGTGGTACGTCGCCCTTCCCGCGGTTGGGGCGTTGGAGCTGGGCGGCGTCGTGGTGCTGGCGAACGCTGACGTACGCCGTCGACTAGGCGAAGGGGCGATGCTGTCCCGGGTGTTGTCGGCCGGCATCGCCACCGCCGCTGTCGCCTTCAACTGGCTGGCTCACAGTAACCACCTCGAAGGCGGTTTCTACGCGGGCATGTCGCTACTCGGTTATCTCGTGTGGCTCATGAGCAGCGAGAATCAGCGGCGGGACCGGCTGCGCGCCAGGCAGCAGCTGCCACCCACGACGCCGGGGTACGAACCGGTCGGGCACTGGTTGCGACACCCGTGGCTGACCCGCCGCGCCCGCTCGTTGGCCAAGGCCGATCCCGGCCTCGGGCTGTACGGTTCGCTCGACGCGGCCCGCGCGCAGATTCGCGCCGAGCGGCGGCAGGCGGCGCTCAGAAAGGTGTTGCGCCGCAAGATCAGCCGAGCACTGGACGCCACCACCGCGGACATCGCCCTGGCGGTGTACGACCTCGACGAGATCGCCCAGCGGCTGGCCGAGCAGGCGGACTACGAAGGACTCACCGCGCTGATCGCCGCCGATCTTGCACCGGCACGCGTGCTGGCCGGGAACCTGCCGGCTGGCGGCCGACGGTGGCGTCGGGCCGGCCAGCCCGACCCCGCCGCACTAGCCTCGGCCGCGCGGCTGCTCGCCCACGCCCCCGAGCCGCTCATGGACGCGGCCCCCGTAGCCCCCGCGGCGGACGTGGCCTCCGGCGGCTCAGCGCGGCCAGAGTCGGCCGGGGACGCCGTTCAGCAGGCGGGAGGAGACGGTGACGAGCGCCCGGGATCGGAGCGGTCCCGGGCGGTGACGCCGGACCGTACCGACCGGCAGTCGGAGCGGTCCGAAGACACGGGCCAGCTCACCTCGACCACGGATCAGCCCGACCCGCCCCCCGCCTCCGACTGGGCGGCGCTGCACGCGGAACTCGCCCCGCTCCTACCGGCAGCCCCATCGCGCCGAACGCCGCGCAACACAGCAGGCCGGTCGGCCACCAGCCGGGCGGAATCGCCGTCGACCACGGACGCGCCAGGCTCCGTCGCGGAGCCGGCCGACACCGCGCCGCGGGCAACGACCCGCCGCGCGGCACCGATGCCGCGAACCGCGACGGGACAGGCAGGTGCCGCCCGAGTCGCCGACCTGGCGGGCGAGGCGGCGCCGACCGTGGAAGTCACGCGAGAGCTACCCCTGGTGGCCGGGCGGGACCTGCCGGATCTGGTAAACACCGCGGCGAGCCGCACCACACCACCCGTCGCGGCCCCCGACGCGGTGGAGAAGGCCACCGAGCAACGATCAGCGTCGCGACCGCGGCCGCGTCGGCGGGACGACGGGGACCCGCGACCGAGCTCGGAGACCGTTCGGCGTCGGTCGAACACCCAGTCGGCCGAGGCCGGTCGGCCCTGACGGAAAGATCCTCAACGGCCTGATCAACGAATACTCCCAGGCCGCAGTGACCATCACCTTCAGCGACCGCTTCCCAGCCGCTGAAACCTACTAACCAAGATCGCCGGAAACACCGTTCACGAGGCAGTCCCCCGATCCCGCTTGTATCCGATCGCATTTCGTTGGCTGTCGGCTTGACGACACCACGCTGGACGCCGGTGCCCGCCAGGCGCACTTTTCTCGGTACACGATGCGTACACAAGGGCACGCTCACTGCGGTCGAGGAGCATCGAAATGTCCAACATCGAGGTGAAATCTTACCGCTACCTGCGAACGGCGATGGTCGCTTTGCTGCTAGGCCTCGGAGCAGCTGTCGTGTACCACAGCCTGCAAGCGGGTGCTTTCCTCGCATCCGTTAGTGCCTACTACTACACCCCTGCGCAGGCGATCTTCGTCGGTGCCCTCATCGCCCTCGGAACCTGCATGATCGCTCTGAAAGGGACCAACGAGGTCGAAGACGTATTCCTCAACCTCGGCGGCATGTTTGCGGCCGTGGTCGCGATCGTTCCCACGTCGCGCGGCGCGGACTATAGGACGGCGGTTCGTGCCTGCGAGCAGGCGGACAGTCCGGCGCTCGAAAAGCTGGACTGCCCCACTGTCCGGACGTTGGCCGAGGCCACCAATGCGAACGTCGAGAACAGCACGGTTGCTCTGCTGTTCGTGGGCGCGCTGGCTCTCCTCGCCGCCGTACTCTTCTACTCGTTGAAAGACCGGAGGACGCCTGGGGCAAAGTTCCCTCGGTGGGCATTCGTGGCGACGTTGGTGGTGTACGGGGGCTGTGCCGGTGCCTTCGCGGCGTCCCGGGCATGGTTTATTGATAACGCCCACTACATCGGCGCCGTCGGTCTGCTCGCGTGCATCATCGTCGTGGCGGTGGCCAACGCACTTCGACGCGACCAGGGGCGGCAGGAGACTCTAAACGCCATTCCCGGCGCGCTAGCCCGCTCCAGGGATTTCTACGCATGGTTCGCGCGGATCCTGCTAGGGGCCGCCGGTACAGGCATCTTGCTGTGGCTTGTGGACTGGATCAGCCTGTTCCTGCTCGAGATCG
Source organism: Micromonospora sp. NPDC005173 (assembly GCF_040608515.1). Classification (NCBI taxonomy): domain Bacteria; kingdom Bacillati; phylum Actinomycetota; class Actinomycetes; order Micromonosporales; family Micromonosporaceae; genus Micromonospora; species Micromonospora sp. NPDC005173. The sequence goes on along the minus strand of NZ_JBEXIK010000038.1, from coordinate 60,546 downwards.
TCGTCGCCGCGTTCTTTGCCGTGTTCTGGATGGTGCAGACCATCGAACGGTGGCGCGACGAGCCCCGGCCCGATGGCGGTGATCCTGGAGAGCTGTCACCCATTAAAGCGCAACGGTCCAGCCCAGGCAGCGGACGTCCTGACCACGACCAAACTGACCGGACAGTTGGACAGGCTTAGCCTCGCCAACTCGCGCCGACGCCGGTTCCGTCCGCCCGGCAGATTTGATCGCTGTTGATGTATGCAGTTCTGGTCCTGGCATCGCGGCGGCGCGGCGCGTCTGCCTGGATCGGCCAGCCAGAGTTTCCCACGAGGAACCACACCTCGGTCATCCGTACGACCGCTGGTTCCTGTTGTTGGCGCGTCATACTGTCTCCGCGCTTATTTCGAAAGACGAGAACGACATCGACATCCAATGCGATCGAACAACGAGCTGCAAGCCATCCTCGTCCTCAAGCCCGCCGAAGACGCCGCCACCTACGATGAAAATGGCTCAATGTACGCCGCAAATGCAGCGAAGCCCGCTACCGGCTATTCCGGCAACGGGCTTCCTACCTGCACGTTCCTGTCCGTCGCGCAACTGCCGCCCGTGCCCGATGCCGAGGACTTCATGATCAGGCCGCGGTCCAGCGGCACCATCTGGCTACAGCCCTTGTTGGCGTCGGTTGTGCCCGGCTTGTACCCGATGATCTCGCCCGTCCATCGCTCGCCGGTCCAGGACCCTTCCTTTCTCCTACCCACCCGTCGGTCGGCACGAACAACCGGGGGAAGGAGGTGGCGGCTCCGTCACCGTGGGCGCGGTCTTGGGTCGTCGACCGCCCACTCGACTTCACCCTCCCGCGGTGCAAGCTCCCCACGACGGGTGAGGTAGCGGCATGCAAAGTCGCTCAACAACCAACCGCCTAACCAAGCGACCGCGGCGACGAAGATGAGGTCAAGAAACGCGATCGACGTAAGGCGACCAGCCCCCCAGGCGAGCGCGGCGATTACGCCAGCTGGCCAAGTGATCCATCGGATTGGGACACCTTCGTCCGACCTCATCAAACACCTCCGAATCGGGCGGCCTCGACAGAGGCCTCTGAGCGTGGACCAACACGATTAATCGGAATGGGTTATGCCGGAGGCCTGTCTCGTGGCATGTCGCTCGTCGACTTATGGGCTGAGAGTTTTCCAGGAGGCTACCCCTCGCGCCTGACTTGGTAAACCGTGATCGGACCTCACCTCGGCCTTTCGTTAAGGACTGTTCAGGTCCTTGACCGAAAATCAGGAAGGGTCACCACGATGGGCGGACATCCGGGCCCTGCGCTTGCAACCGTTATGCTCCAAATGTTCCGTCAGCGGTGGCCTGGCCCACGCGCGGACAAAACGTCAGCCCGTCCTCCACCTGCTGATCACGAGTATGAGCGACTTGGACCGATGCCCAGCTCAGCCACGTAGCCAAGGTGTTGGTAGCCCCACAGGCAGGCCTGCATGATGAGGCTGCTGCCGGCCAGCGAACCGGGCCAACCGTCGTCGATAGCCCCGTCCCGAACCCTCGCAGGACCTGCTCCGGCCGCATCCCGCCAGCTCAGGCGTCCACAGAAGCCTATGTCGCACTCTCGCTCACCGCGCGGCCATGCCAGGTTGCCGAGGCGAACGCGGAGCACAAGGAACTCCTGAACATCTACCAGCGGCGGGACGAACAGGCCGCCGTGCGCCTGACCGTCCAGCGCCTGCAGGCCACCCTTGCGGCGATCGAGGAAGCTCACGCGGGACTGAGCCGAACGGCACAGCGCGCTCGGCGGATCCCCGATCAGCCGACTGTAAGCAGGCGCATCTAGAGCCGTCCGCCGGTGAACACCAGGATCTCGCGGACCCGCTTCTTTGCGAGCTCGCAGTAGTCGACGGCGGCCTGCCTTGCGGCGCGTGCGTCGCGCCGCTCGAACGCTTCCATCAGGCGCCCTTGAACCTTCACGAACTTCTGTGACGTTTCGGGCGTCGACCCGAATGAGCGGGTCATCACGCTCTTGATGCTGAGCCGACCGAACGTCGACGTGAGCAGCGGATTGCGGGCGAGGGACACGAGGTGCTCGTGAAACGCGTAGTTGGCATCGAGATAGCCGTGAAAGTCCACGAACCGCTCGCCGACGAGCAACGCGGCCATCGTGTCGAAACGGAGACGCAGCTCGGCCACCTCGTCATCGGTTACCCGATGCATCGATAGCGTGATGACGCCGAGTTCGATCGCGAGCCGGGCGTCGAAGGTCTCGTCGGAGGTGCGCACGTCGAGCGGCGCGATCACGTAGCCGCGGTCCGGGTCACGGCGGACCAGCCCATCCGACGACAGCCGGGTCAGCGCGTAGAACGCAGCTGCCTGGTCGACGTCGAGTTGCGTCGCCAGTTCCTCGAGCGGCAACGCGTGGTCGGCGGGGTACACCCGGCTCAGCACGAGCTCGCGCGCGCGTCCGTAGACCTCATCGTCGCGAGCGAACTCGAACCGGCCGAACCCGCCGCGGAAGTACGTCAGCGGCTGCCCCTGGCCGGCGGTCGCGGACACCACCCGCCCCAGAAAGATCGTGTGGGTACCGCCGGCGACCGACTCGACGACCTCGCACTCGATGTGCGCGAGGGCGTCGCTGAGCAGCGGCAGCCCGAGCGCCCCAATGTGGAGGGCGACACCGCGAAACTTGTCACTGCTCGCGATGGCGAACTGCTTGGCGAGCTCGCCCTGGTCCTCGCCGAGCACGTTGACGACGTACCGCCTGGACATTGACACTGCCTGTGCGGTTGGGACGGCGTTGTTGATGCAGGCGAGCATCATCGGCGGGTCGAGCGACAGCGACGTCACGGAACTCGCGGTCATGCCGTGACGCTTGCCGTCCGCCTCGGTCGTGACGACGGTGACCCCGCTGGCGAGGTGACCGACGACGTGCCGGAAGTTGGCCGCATCCACCGACGGGTCCGTGCTGGTGCTGGCGGGCTTCATTCCCCTACCTCCGTCGTCGCTGCCGGGACTGGCTGCGGACGGTGTCACGTCCTTCTTCCCGGTGCTGCTCATTGAACAAAGCGGGCGGATGGCGGGCACTCACGCAAGCCGTGAGATTGCGGGTGCCGGGGTGCCGGGGGCCGTAAGAAGGCTGCTGCTCCGCGTCGTACCCGGCGAGGTATCCGGTGGGACTGACGGATTCCGCCATCGCGGCGGGTGAATTTCACGTTGGGGGACACTCCGCTTTCCCCGGTCCCGAGGCTTGACTTCTAGGGTGATCAACGCAGCCGTCGTGGGCCTCGGATGGTGGGGCCAGAAGATCGTCACCGACCTGGCCAACAGCGAGCACGTTCGAGTCGTACTGGGCGTGGACGTCGCCAAATCCGCCCGTGAGCGCGGAGCCGAGCACGGCATCCGCGTGGCGACCTCGCTGGACGAGGCCCTCGCGGACGAGGCCGTCGATGCGGTGATCCTTTGCACGCCGCACCGCTTGCACGCGGAACAGATTGTGGCCGCGGCCAGGGCTGACAAGCACGTGTTCTGTGAGAAGCCGTTGACCACCAACGGCCGCGAGGCCCGTGCCGCCATCGCGGCGGTGCAGGCGGCGGGCGTGCAGCTCGGCATCGGCCACGAGCGCCGCTTCGAGCCGGCCGTCCAGCAACTGCGCGAGATGTGCCGCAGCGGCGAGGTAGGTACCCCGCTGGTGTTCGAGGGCAACTTCAGCCAGGACAAGTTCCTGGACCTGCCGGGCGACAACTGGCGGCTGTCCGCCGCCGACGCGCCGGTCGGCCCGCTGTCGGCCACCGGCATCCACATGGTCGACCTGGCGATCGCGGTGTTCGGTCGACCGGTGGAGGTGTGGGCCCGCCTCGGCATCCACGCGACGACGTTCGAAAACGGTGACACTCTCACGATCACCATGGGCTTCGAGAACGGCCGAACTGCGATGATCACGGCCATCCTCACCACGCCGTTCGTCGGCCGGGTGACGGTGCTCGGGTCCAAGGCGTGGGTGGAGATCCGTGATCGCAACCACCCCGAGCTCCCGCGCGGCTGGGATGTCACCACTGTGCACCGGGGAGCGGAGCCGAAGACGGTGTTCTTTCCGCCGCACCCGAGCGTCCGCGAGAACATCGAAGCATTCGCCCGTGCCGCCGCCGGCGAAAAGCCGTACCCGGTGTTGTACGAGGAAATGCTGTACAACGTCGACGCGTTCGAGGCGATCACCCGCTCGGCGCACAGCGGGCTCGTTGAACGGGTGGGTGGTTCGTCGTGACGACCCCAGGCGCATCGTGGTTCGACAGCAGCCGGCTTCCCTAGCGGTCCGCGCCTAACCACTCCAACGACGAAACGTCTCGCGCGATCACCACCGAGTCGACACGATGACCGAATGCACGATTGGCCCGGACACTCCGGCAGCGAGGTTCCCGCACCAACTCCTGTCGCGTGGCTGACGCTGGGCATGTTGCCCACCGAATGGATCCCTCGGTGGGCCGCGTTCTGGCTCGCAGGGGGATACGACGGGTCAGCCCTCGTCGAGCTCGCCGGACTTCACGGCGACGACCCGCACGAGGTCCGGGCCCTGCTCCCGGCGGCGCTTGCAGAATGTGGTGTAGCCGTGTCAGGAACAGATGTCGCCGCCGCGATGGAAGCCTTCACCCACCTGACTCAGCTCTACGCTGACGGCAAGGCAGGCGAGCGGTGGATCGTCAACAAAGTCGACCAAATCCTCGCCAGTTCCGGATACGCCAACAGCGTTATCTCCCTCCCCCTCGGCCAGCTCTACGGTCTGGACGACGAGTGGGCAGGGGGTGGGGTAAGCAGTTACGCGGCAGAGCAACTACGACTGCGACGAGCGCACGGTGCGAAACCGGCTGCACAAGCCCGCGCTGCTCGGCCACTCCTTTCAGCGGCGGCGAACCCTGCCTGAGGTCGCCGTCCGGCTGGTACGGCTGCTCCTACCCCTCGCCCAGCCCGAACGCGAGGCGACGGCTTATCCGCACCGACGGTCAGGAGAGAAAGCCCGCCACCACGTCCGCAAAAGGCTTCGGGTGCTCGTATGCCGTGGCGTGCCCGCCCGGGAGCCACGCCACCGTCACCGCTGGAATCGTCGCGGCGAACCATTGGGTCGCTTGCCGGAACGGCGGCGCGTCGTCCCTGCCGCACGCCACGAGCACGGGCGCCGCAACCGACCCCACCAAGGCGGTGGTGTCCGCGATCGCCAACGCCTCACAGGTGCGGGCGTACCCCTCCGGGTCGCTGGCCAGCAGGATCCGGCGCACGCGCTCGACCGCATCGGTCGCGTCCCGGCGGAACGCCTCGGAGAACCACAGCGCCTCCATCGGCTCGACGACGGCCTCGATGCCCTCACGCCGCACCGTGGCCGCCCGGTTTCGCCACATCGCTCGCATGGCGTCGGGGTAGACCGCGACGGTGTCGGCGACGACGAGTCGCTTCACAAGGTCGGGCCGTCGAGCGGCGAGCACCTGGGCGACCAGGCCGCCGAGCGACACCCCTACGAGATGGATCTGGCTATGCCTGGCGATGTCAGCCTCGATCGCATCGGCGAAGTCATCAATTGTCGCGCCCTGCGGCGGCAGCGGGGCGGACCCGTGACCCAGCAGGTCGGGCACAACGACGTCGCCCACGTCGTCGGGCAGCGCTTCGACCACTGGGTTCCAGAACCGGTGGTCGACACCCAGCGGGTGCAGTAGGACCAGTGGGGCCTTCATGCGCGCTCCCGGGCCGGAAGTCGTGGCGCCCGGTCGGGCGGGGGTGTCCGGGCGGTGTTCATCGTCATTGCCAGAGTGGTGTAATAGCCGGCTGTGCCGACCACCTCGACGACCCGCGCCTCGCCCAGTGCCTCGACAGCGGAGGCGTACGTCGCGTCGGAGACCTGGCGCGTGGTGTGCAGTTCGTCGAGCAGGTCGTACACATAACCGACCTCCGGCCGGCCACCCGCCGGCCGCACGCCTCGCGCGACGGCGTCGACGACGTCCTCGGGGAGGCCGGCCTGCAACGCCAGCGGCTGGTGGTAGCCGAACTCGAACTCCTGGTCCCAAGCCCGCGCGACGTAGAGGATCACCAGCTCCACCAGGTCGTCGTCGAGTGCGCTGTCGAACCGCAGGTACTCGCCGACCAGTTGGAGCCGGGTCATCAGTTCGGGGCTGCGCAGCAGTGGCACGAACGGCCCGAAGATCGCGCCGCGCGGACCGGCGGCGATCCGTGCGGCGGCCGCGCGCTGCTCGTGGGTGAGCTCGGCGTCGGAGGGCAGTGGCAGGCGGTCGCTCACGCCGCGGAACCCAGGGCCGAATTGACGTCGGGCATGACCTTCTGCGCCATCAACTCCATCGAGCGGCGGGCCAGCCTCGGGTCGACCCAGTCCAGTCCGGCGTACACGAGTTCGCCGAACTCGCCGATCTCCTGGCGGAAGGCGAGGATCTGCTCGGTAACCGACTCCGGCGTGCCCGCGATGACCAGCTTGTCGAGAACGTAGTCGAGCGTGATCTCCTCGTCCGGCTGGTCCCGGTGCGTCTTGAACAGCTCGAGGCGGCCGAGTTTCCGCATCTTCTTCAGCATCTGCGAGTAGTAGAACCGGTACGGGCTGTCCTCGTTGTCGCGGCCGTAGGCCTGCGCCACGCTAGGGTCGTCGGCGACGAACACCGTACGAGCCACGCGCCAGTCGGCCGGGTCTGCCACCTCGCCGGCGGCTTGCTTGCCCTGAACATAGTTGGGCCAATGCGTGGCCACCCATTGCGGGAGCAGGAAGTTGGACGACAGCGGGTGGAAGTCCCGTTGGCCCATCGCGATGACGCCTTTGGAGAACGGCGCCACGACGGTGCCGACGATCTCGGGCCGGGGCTGTTGGAGCGGCTTCGGCATGATGCCGACGCCGAAGTCGAGGTCGATGGTGGTCTCGGTGGTGACCTTGAACCGGTTGTCGGGCAGATCGATTGAGTACGGCGGGTCCAGCTCCCAGATCTTCGTGATCACGTCGATCGCCTCGGCGAAGATCCGGTTGCGGTCCTCGTGCAGGATGCCGAGCGCCTCCGCGTCGGACGTCAGCGCGCCCGGGCTGATGCCGAGGATGAACCGGCCGTTGCTGAGGTGGTCGAACATCGCTGAGTTCGCCGCCACCAGCACCGGGTGCTGCTGTGACAGGTTCGTGGTGCCGGTCGCCAGCCGAATGTGCTGCGTGTCGGAGATCAACGTTGCCAGGAACAGCAGACTGTTGGTGATGTTCTCGTGCTGGTCGGTGAGGTGCTCTCCGATGAACGCGTCGTGGAAGCCCAGCGAGTCCGCCAGGATGACCGCCTCGCGGTCCTCCCGGAGGGTTTCGGCCCACGTCCGGCCGAGTGGGTGCAGCGGCATCGAGAAGTAACCCAGTCTCACGGCGTGCTCTCGCTTCCTGTGCGTCGCCCCGCGGTCTGTTCCGCGTATCGGCAGTCTCGTTCGCGATCCGTGTCTGGGCAGTGGCGCGGCCTGTGAATCCGCAGGCGGTGAATGACGCAAGTCGTCAGTGCCGGTGCGGTGGCCAGCGCTCCACCACAGCTGTCATGCGGCTGTCGATGACGTGCAGGCGGCCGGCTTCGGTGATCAGCCCGCGCACCGAGGGAGCCGGCAGGCGTCGTCGGTTCAGCGGCCGCCCGAAACGTCGAGCACGGTGCCGGTGATGTACGACGCGGATGTTGAGAGCAGCCACACGACGGCCTCTGCGACCTCGACGGCCGTGCCCGGCCGTCCCATCGGCTGCGCGGGGCCGAGCCGCGGCACGCGCCCCGGATCCCCACCCCTCGCGTGAATCTCGGTGTCGATGATGCCGGGGCGCACGGCGTTCACCCGCACCCCGTGGCGGGCCACCTCCAGCGCGAGTCCCCGGGTCATCGTGTCGACGGCGGCCTTGCTGGCGGCGTAGTCGACGTACTCCAGGGGCGAGCCGAGCTGCGCGGCGCGCGACGACAGGTTGACGATCGCGCCACCCTTGCCGCCGGTCTGGGTGGACATACGGCGGACCGCGGCACGGCAGCACGCGGCCGCGCCGAAGACGTTGACGGAGAAGACCCGGCGCCAGCGAGCCATGTTGATTTCGACCATCGACCGTTGCTGTTCGAGGATCCCGGCGTTGTTGACCAGCGCGGCCAGCGGACCCAGCGCGTCGGCGACGGCGAACAGTCGCTCGACATCGGCCTCGTCCGCGACGTCGCAGCGCACGGTGCGCACCTCGACGCCCCGCTCGCCCAGCTGTTCGGCCAGCTCGGCCGCCTCGTCGTCGCGCGACCGGTAGCCCAGCACCAGGTCGTGGCCGCGGTCGGCGAGGAGTTCGGCCGTGGCAGCCCCGATTCCACGCGTGCCGCCCGTGACGACGGCAACCGGGCGGCTCACCGCGCCCCCCGCGGCTGGGGTACGGCGTGGGCGAGCGCCGCGATGTCGTCGCCGCCGTGGCCTGCCGCGGAGGCGGTCGCGAGCAGCTCGAGCGTGACGGCGGTGAGGGGCGCGGCGTCGCCGGCCGCGGCGAGGATGAACCGGGCGTCCTTGATCCCGCTGTCGACTGCGAAGGAGAGCGGGTAGTCGCCTGCCGCCATGAGGGTGCCCTTGGCCGCGACGAACGGCGACTCCATCGGGCCGCCGTGGATCGCGTCCAGGAACGCTGTCGGGGCGAGGCCGAGCGCGCCCGCCACCGCCATCGACTCGGCGATGGCCGCCGTCACGTTGAGCACGAACGCGTTGGCCGCGAGCTTGAGCCGCGAGGCCGTGCCGGCCTCGCCGAGCCAGACGGTCCGGGAGCCGATGGCGTCGAGCACTGGGGTGAGCACGGCCCGCGTGTCGGCGGGCCCGGACGCCAGCACGACGAGGGTTCCCTGCTCGGCGGGATGTTTGGTGCCGAGGACTGGCGCGTCGACGTACCGCAACCCGAGCTCGGCCGCCACGTCGGCCAGGCGCGCGGCGCCGTCGACGCCGACGGTGCTGGTCTGCAGCAGCACCGCGCCCTGCGCGAACGCTCCGTCCGCGTCGCGGAGCACCTCCTCGACGGTGTCGGCGTCCCACAGCATCGTCAGCACGACGTCGGCGTCGCGGACAGCGTCGGCGACCGTCGGGGCCACGCGGGCGCCGGCCTTGGCCAGCGGGGCCGCCCGCTCGGGCGTGCGGTTCCAGACGTTGAGCGGCAGCCCGGCCGCGGCGAGGTTGCGCGCCATCCTGGCGCCCATCACCCCGGTGCCGAGCACGGACACGCGGGGACCGTTGACCTGACCGGAACTCCTGTATACCTTCACGCCATGATGTATACCAAGCGAATGGCGCCGTGACCACGGCCCACATCCGGCCGACGGTGGCGCTCCCCTCTGGACCATTGGCGACCGGGCTACGCATCGGCGGCCGGGTCGTCGAGGGGCGGGGCCCTCGGCTCGATGTCGTCAATCCCGCGACGGGCGGCGTGCTCGCGGTCGCCGACAGTGCCGACCAGGCCGACGTCGAGGAGGCCGTCCGGGTCGCGCAAGCGGCCTTCGACTCCGGCGTGTGGAGCCGGATGCCAATCCACGAGCGGTCGCGGATCCTGCACCGGTTCGCTGACGGGATCGCGGCGCGGATGAGCGACCTCTACCAGCTGGAGACCGCCAACAACGGCCGGCCACTGACCGAGACGAAGGCACAGATCACCCGGCTGCCGGAGTGGTACCGCTACAACGCCTCGCTGCTGCTCGCGGACCGCGACGCGGTGGTCCCGATGCCCGGGCCCTACCACTCGTACACCAGCCGGCTGCCCCTCGGCGTGGTCACGATTCTGGCGTCGTTCAACCACCCGATGATGATCGCGTCGAAGGCCCTCGCGCCCGCGCTGGCGACCGGCAACTCGGTGGTGCTGAAGCCGTCCGAGCAGACCCCCCTGACCGCGATGTTGCTAGCCGACATCGCCCACGAGGCCGGCATTCCCGACGGCGTACTCAACGTCGTCAACGGCCTCGGCCCGGTCGTGGGCGCCGCTCTCACCGAGCACCCGTTGGTGAAGAAGGTGGTGTTCACCGGCGGCACCGAGCCTGGCCGGTCGATCGCGCTCGCGGCGGCGAGGCGCTTCGCCAAGACCACACTCGAGCTCGGCGGCAAGTCGCCGGTCATCATCTTCGGTGACACCCCCGTCGACGTGGCCGCGCGCGGCGCCGCATTCGGCGGCTTCATCGGGGCCGGCCAGACCTGCATCGCGGGTAGCCGGCTGCTGGTGCACCGCAGCATCCACGACGGGTTCCTCGACGCGCTGACCGCGGTCGCCGAGGGAATTCGCATCGGCGACCCCAGCGACGAGTCCACACAGCTCGGCCCGGTGATCTCCGCCCGAGCCAGGGACCGGATCCTCGGCCGCATCGCCGAGGGCGTGCGGTCCGGCGCCCGCGTCGTCACGGGTGGCGCCGCCGCGACCGTGCCCGGGCTGGAGGACGGCTTCTTCGTGCAGCCGACCGTGCTGGCCAATGTCACCAACGACATGACCGTGGCCCGCGAGGAGATCTTCGGGCCCGTCGTCGTGGTGATCCCCTTCGACGAGGAGGACGAGGCCGTCGCGATCGCCAACGACTCGCCGTACGCCCTCGGCTCCGCGATATGGACCCGTGACATCGCCCGCGCCCACCGCGTGGCGTCCCGGCTCGAGGCCGGGATGGTCTGGATCAACGACCACCACCGCCTGGACCCGTCCTCCCCGTGGGGTGGTCTCAAGGAGAGCGGAATCGGCCGCGAGGGCGGCTGGGAGTCGTTCCACGACTTCACGCAGGTGCGTGCGGTGACCGTCCGGACGGCGCCCGACGACGTTGACTGGTACGGCGGCAAAGCGACCGGAAGGCTGAACTGATGAGCGACCTGACCATCCACCCGGTCGAGAACGGCGTGATCCTGGCCGAGCTGTCCCGGCCCCCGGAGAACCTGTTCAGCATCGAGCTGTGCGGACAGCTGGCGGCCGTGCTCGACGACCCGCCGGAGGGCGCGCACGTGCTGCGCCTGCGGGCAACCGGTGACGTGTTCTGCCTTGGCCGCGACCGTGGCGGCTCGACTCCGGCCGAGGTGCGGGCGGAGGCCGAGGCGCTCGCCGGGCTCACCCGCTCGGCGCAGCGGACGAGGCTGGTGACCGTCGCCGAGGTGCAGGGCGACGCGGCCGGGTTCGGTGTCGGCCTGGTGGCGGCCTTCGACGTGTCGGTGGCGGTGCGGGACGCGGCCTTCCGGTTCCCCGAAGTCGGCATCGGCCTCGCGCCGGCCCTGGTCCTCGCCTGGCTGCCTCGCGTGGTCGGCCGCCGGAAGGCGTTCTGGCTCACCGCGACGGGAGAGCCACTGGCCGCCGAACAGGCGGCGGAGCTCGGCCTGCTCAACGAGGTGGTCGACACGCGTGACGCCCTGACCAAGCGGGTCGACGACATGGTTGCGCAGCTGCGCGCCCGCAGCCCGCGGGTGCACGGCGACATCAAGGACATGCTCCGGGTGTTCGGCGATGTTGGCGACGAGCGCGCTCTCGACGTGAGCATCGACCGGCTCGTGGTCGGGTCGCTACGCCGTGGCGAGGGCTGACGTGGCGGCATGACGGGTTCAACCGGCGTACGGCAGACTGCTCGGGTGTCCACCGAGTCGGCCGCCGCGCGAGTGGCGGGTAGCCTGCGCGAGCGTGTGTCCAGCGGGCAGCTCCTGCCGGGGACCGCGCTGTCGCAGGCGGGCCTGGCCGAGGAGTACGGCGTCAGCCGTATCCCGGTCCGCGACGCCCTCCAGCAGCTCGCGAGCGAAGGGCTCGTCGAGCTACGCGGCGCGACCGCGGTGGTGACCCCGCTGTCTATCGACGACCTGCAGGAACTCTACGAGCTGCGTGAGGCGGTCGAACCCGTCGCCACCCGGCTCGCCGTCCCGCGGGTGGGCCGGGCAGGAATCACGCGGATGACCCATCTGCTCGCGGTGATGGATGACCCGGCCATCGGGCCGGGCACCTGGGTGGAGACCAACGCGGCTTTCCACGCGGAGGTCTACACGCTGGCCGGACGGCCGCGCATGATCGCGATGGTCGATCAGTTGCGGCGGCTCGCCGACCGCTACATCTATTTCCATCTCGACGTGGTCGGCCAGGCCGGGCACCTGCAGGAGGAGCACCGGCAGATCCTCGACGCGGTGAAGGCGCAGGAAGCGCGGGCTGCCGCCGAGCTCACCCGCGCCCACCTCGCGTCGTCACACGCCGTCGTGCTCGACTACCTGCTCACCCAGGAGCGGGACGGGGCTTAGCGCGCCACCATCCCCGCGGACAGGTCGATGTCGGCCGCGCAGAGGCCGGGCATGTGCAGCATCGCGACGACGGCCGCGGCCACCTCGTCCTCGGTGAGCATCCGGTGCAGCGCTGCCCGCGACACGAACGCCTCCTCGGCCTCCTCGTACGTCGTCCCGGTGCGCTCGGCCTCCAGGTTGAAGTTGCGGGTCATCCGCGGCCCCTGGACCGGACCCGGCGACAGGCAGTTCACCGAGACGCCCGCCGGGCCCACTTCGTACGCGAGCGTCGCGGTCAGCCCGATCACCGCCATTTTGGAGGCGGTGTACGGCGTGCGGCGGGTCAGCGGGCGCTTGCCGCTCACCGACGCGAGGTTGATCACGTCGCCGACGCCCCGCTCGACCATCGCCGGGAGGAACGCCCGGCACATCAGGTAGATGCCGCGGACGTTGATCGCGAAGACGTCGTCCCACTCGTCGGGCTTGATGTCGACCAGCGGCGCGACGGGGCCAGGGACGCCGGCGTTGTTGACCAGGATCCCCACCGTCTCGTCGGCCACCTCCTCGGCGAGCGCGGCAACGCTCGCCGGGTCGGACACGTCGGCCGCCGTGACCCGGATGCTCCCGGACATCGCCTTGGCCTCGGCCGCCACGGCATCGAGCCGCTCCCGGTTACGCCCGACCGCGACCACGCGGGCGCCGCGGGCCGCGAGAGCGAGCGTGATCGCACGGCCAAGCCCGCTGCCGGCACCGGTCACGACGGCGGTACGGCCCGCCACCCGGTCGCCCGGGAAGGCGGGCCCGTCGACGGTGGTCACGCTGGACCATCGAGCAGGGCGACCGCGCGGGTCGGGCCGCCGTGGGCGCCGAGCACCTTGAGCGGGAAGCCGATGAACGTGAACCGCTTGCCGATCAGCTGGTCGAGGTTGGTGAGGTTCTCGTAGTGGGTGATGTGGTGGCGGCGGCACATCATGTGGCACGGGTAGGACTTGCTGGTCGGGTTGTCGGGTGTCGGGCTGTCCACGCCGAACGTCTTCACCCCGTGCTCGACGATCCATTCGCTGCCGGTCTCCCCGAGGCCGGGGAATTCGGTGAGGTACTGCGGCTGCCCGGCGTACCGGCCGTGCGTCCCGGTGTGCAGCAGCAGGATGTCGCCGCGCTCGACGGTCACGTCGACGGCGTCCTGCGCCGCGTCGAGATGCTCGGCGGTGATGTCCTGGCCGGCGCCGACGTGCGAGACGTCGAGGCAGACCGCCGGCCCGTAGAACAGGTTGAGCGACATCTGGTCGATTGTCTGGGCCGACGGGTCGGGGTCGAGGTGGGAGAACGAGTCGACGTGGGTCGGGCCGTTGTCGTTGAAGATGATGCCCTTGGTCTGGAACGAGAAGCCGCCCACGAAGCGCAGCGCCGTCTCTTCGTGCAACGCGTGGTCGAACACCACGGTCTTGAGGTGGCCGGGATAGACCTGCATGCCCTGGTAGATGTCCTGTGACAGGTCGACGAGCTGCACGTCGACACTCCCTTCCGTCGGGCCGGCCCCGCTGACCGGGGTGGCTGGGTGTCGGAACTCTAGGGCGGCCGCGCGCGGCACGGACGCTTCAATCGGAGTAGGTTTACGGTCATGAACGCACCGATCGGTGAAGCGGTCCGGCGTCCCGGTTCGGCAGCCATGACACCGCCCCGGCCCGGGGCCACCGCGTCGCCGTTCGACATCGCGGACCGGATCGCCGAGGTGGTGGGCGGCCCGGTCATCCTGGAGGACCCGTCGTTCCGAGTGCTCGGCTACTCCGCTTTCGTCGGCCCGATGGACCGGGGCCGCGCCGAGGCGATCCTCGGCCGCAGGATCCCGGGTGTGTGGCTCGAGCATCTGACCCGGACCGGAAGCCTCGACCGGCTCCGCGGCACCGCGGACGTCGTCGACCTGTCCGACGGCCCGTGGAAGGCGCACCGCCGGCTGATCACGGCGTTCCGGGCCGGAGACCGCCTGCTGGGGTTCGCCTGGGTCGCGGAGGGCGAGCGGCCGCTCGGCGATGGGGCGGCCCGCGCCTTCCGCCGCGCCGTCGACGAGGAGACGCCCGCCCTGCTGCGGCACCTTGAGCGGCTCGACGCCGAGGAGGCGCACCGGTCGCGGCTCGCCTCCGCGCTGCTCGACGGACTGCCCGGGGCACCTGCCGCCGCCGACCGGCTCGGCTTCGACCGGGACGGCCGCTTCGTGGTCCTGTCCGTCGCCGGTCCGGCACAGGCGCGGGCACGGACGCAGGACGGGGAGGCCGGAAGGACGCGCCTGCTGGAGCACCTGCGTCTCTGTCTTGACTCGTTCCACCGCCGCTGGGTGGTGACCCCCCGCGGCGACGGCGGGCTCGCCCTGGTGGCCCTGCGGGCCGAAGAGTCCGAGAAGATGGCCGCGCGGCTCGGCCAGGAGGTGTTGAGGCTCGCTGGCGACGGCCCGCTGCGCACCATGCGGGTCGCGGCGAGCTCGGTCGGCGCCGGCCTCGCCGTCCTGCCGAGGCTGCGTGCCGAGGCGACCGCCGCGACAGTCGTGGCAGGCGACGACGGGTCGTTCGTCGCGTACGCGGACGTCGATGCCGAGGTGCTCGTCGCGGACGTGGTTGCCGCGCTGCCGGCGGGTGTCCGGCTGTCGGGGATCGATCGGCTGCGCGCGGCCGACCGCGGCACCGGGCCAGAAGGCGGCGAGCTGGAACGCACTCTGCGCGCGTTCCTCGCAGCGTGCGGCAGCGCCTCGGCGACGGCCCGTGAGCTCGGCGTGCACGTCACCACCGTCCGGCACCGGCTCGACCGGATAGCCGCGATTTCGGGGCTCCGGCTCGACCGCCCCGAGGTCCGCATCGCCTGCGACCTTGTGCTGCGCCGCCCCTGAGCCTGGGACACCTGTCGCCCAGCAGTCCGGCGGCCCGGCACTGACGTTTGCTGACACCCCTGTTCACACCGGCTCGCCCTAGGGTGGCCGGATGACGACAGCCCAGACGGACGTGACGACGGTCGGCGTGGTCGGCCTCGGGATCATGGGGTCGGCGATGTCCGGCCACCTGCTGACCGCCGGCTTCGACGTGACCGGCACCGACCTGGCCCGGCCCGCGGTCGACGAACTGGTCGCCCGCGGCGGCCGCCCGGCCCGGGACCTCGCCGCCCTCGCGCGCGAGTCGGCGGTCGTGGTCACCTCGCTTCCGTCCGCCGCGGCGGCGCTGGAGGTGTGCCGGGGCCTCGCCGCCGCGGAGCCGGCCGACCTCGTCGTCGTCGAGACGTCGACGCTGTCGCTGGCCGTGAAGCAGGAGTGCCGCGATCTGCTCGCCGCGGTCGGCGTACCGCTGCTCGACTGCCCGCTCAGCGGTACCGGCGCGCAGGCCCGCGACCGCGACCTGGTGGTGCTCGGCAGCGGCGACGAGGCGGCGTTCGAGAAAGCCCGTCCGGTGATGGCAGCGTTCGCGCGGTCAGTACGGTTCGTCGGGCCCTTCGGCCACGGCATCACGATGAAGCTGGTCGCCAACCTGCTGGTGTCGATCCACAACGCGTCAACGGCGGAGGCGTTCGCGCTCGGCGTGGCCGCGGGCCTCGACCCGGCCGTCCTCTACGAGACAGTCCGCGAGGGGGCGGGCGGGTCGGTCATCTTCGACAAGCGCGGGTCGCTCATGGTCGAGCGTGCCTACCGGCCGGCGACCGCGCGGGTGTCGATGTTCGTCAAGGACGTTTCATTGGTGCAGGAGCTGGCCGCGTCGGTCGGCGTCGCCACGCCGGTGCTCGACGCGACACTGCCGCTGTACACGAAGGCGGTGGACGCCGGGTGGGCCGATGCCGACGCGGCCGCGCTGCTGGAGGTCGTCGAGGCGGAGGTGCGGGGTTGAGCGGGATGACCTTGGCGCAGGCGGAGGCGGTTGCCGCCGGGACGCTGCGACACGCCCGCGCGGCCGGGGCGGCGCCGCTCGCGGTGGCGGTGCTCGACCCGGGCGGCCATGTGGTCGTGGTGAAGCGCGAGGACGGCGCGGGCATCCTGCGCGTCGAGATCGCGACCGCCAAGGCCTTCGGCGCGCTCGGTATGGGCATGTCGTCGCGGGAGATCGCCCAGCGGGCGGAGCGGCAGCCGACGTTCTTCGCCTCGCTCGCCGCAGTGACCGGCGGTCGGCTGGCGCCCGCGGCGGGAGGTGTTCTGGTACGCGACGCCGACGGCTCCCTGCTGGGAGCCGTCGGCGCGAGTGGCGACGTCTCGGACGTGGACGAGGCGTGCGTGCTGGCCGGGATCGCGGCCGCCGGTTTGGTCTGACGGCGCGCGTCCCGGTCGGCGGATCAGTCGGTGAGCTTCAGCAACCGCGCTGCCGTCCGACCGCGGATGGCCTCCCGGTCGTCGTCGCTGAGCCCGCGGGTCCCGTCGATCTGGCCGAGCGGGTCGTAGTGGCCCATGTCGAACGGATAGTCGGTGCCGATGACGACGTGATCGGCGCCCATCTGCTCGACCAGGAACTCCAGGTGCGGCGCGTCGAACACCAGGCAGTCGACGTAGATCTGCTTGAGGTAGGTGCTCGGCGGTCGTGAGATGTGGTGCCGGCCTTCGGGCCGCAACTCGTAGGCGTGGTCCATTCGGGAGGAGTAGAACGGCAGGTAGCCGCCGCCGTGCACGGCGACCAGCTTGAGGTTGGGGTGTTCCTCGAGGACCCCGCCATGGATGATTCGGGTCAGCGCGAGCGTGGTGTCGAGCGGGTTGCCGATGACGTTGGTCAGGTAGTACTTCCGGAACCGTTCGCCGCCCGTGAACCCGTTGGGGTGCAGCATCACGACGACGTCGAGCTCCTCCGCCTTGGCGAAGAACGGCCGGAACCGGCGGTCGTCGAGATCCATTCCCATGACGTTGGTGTTGATCTCGACGCCCCGGAAGTCGAACTCCGTGACGCACCGCTCGAGTTCCTCGACCGCCGATCGCACGTCCTGCATCGGTACGGTGGCCAACCCGACGAACCGATCGGGGTGGTCGCCGACGATCTTGGCGAGGTTCTCGTTCTGCATCCGGGCGAGCTCACGGGCAAGCTCCGGGTCGGCCCAGTAGAAGTAGCCGGCCGGGGCCACCGAGATGGCCTGGACGTCGATGCCCATCCGGTCCATGTCGTCAATCCGTGTCTGCGGGTCGGTTGCCTGCGGCATGATCTCGCGGACGTGCTCGCGCTGGTAGGCGTTGGTCTCGTCGCCGCCGTAGTAGCTGAACGGCTCCATCTCCGGCGCCATCAGCCCCTCCACGAGCGGCTGGCAGTCGGGGAGGATGACGTGGGCGTGGATGTCGACGGTTCGGTGGGATCCGCTGGGCATGGATGACCTTCTGTTCGTTGGGACGTGGGGCGAAAGCGGACTCAGCCGACGGGCGTGGGCGCCCAGGGCAGCTGCGCGCCGGCGTACTTCGCGGCCCGGACGTCGCCGGAGCGGGCGTGACCCTCGAAGAGCTCCACGCGTGCGGCGCGGCCGCACAGCTCGCCGAGCCGGGCGCTGGCGGCGGGATCGGTGACCTCCTGGTACGTCACCGTGCGCAGGTACTTCCCGACCCACAGCCCGCCGGTGTAGCGGGCGGCACCGCGGGTGGGCAGCACGTGGTTGGTGCCGATCACCTTGTCGCCATATGACACGCAGGTGCCCTCGCCGAGGAAGAGCGCGCCGTAGTGCCGCATCTTGTCCAGCGCCTCGCGCGGGTTGCGGGTGAGGATTTGCACGTGCTCGCTGGCGTAGGTGTCGGCGAGCGCGTACGCCGCGTCGAGGTTTTCGACGACGTGCACCTCCCCGTGGTCGCGCCACGCGGGGCCGGCCATGTCGTTGGTCGACATGCCCGGAAGGATCTCGTCGACGTGGACCATGACCGCTCGGGCGAGTGCCTCTGAGGTGGTGATGAGCACCGCCGGGGAGTCCGGCCCGTGCTCGGCCTGGCTGAGCAGGTCGACGGCCACCACGAACGGATCGGCGGCATCGTCGGCCACGACGAGGATCTCGGTCGGTCCGGCGAACAGGTCGATGCCGACCTCACCGAACAGCTGCCGCTTCGCCTCGGCGACGTACGCGTTGCCCGGGCCGGCGATCAGGTCGACCTTGCCGATCGACTCGGTGCCGATGGCCATCGCGGCGACCGCTTGGACACCGCCGAGCAGGAAGATCTCGTCCGCGCCGGCCATGTGTAGGGCGGCCACGGTCGCCGCTGGGATCTTTCCGCGCAGCGGCGGGGTGCAGGCAGTGACCCGCTCGACCCCGGCGACCTTCGCCGTCACGACGGTCATGTGCGCCGAGGCGGTCAGCGGATAGCGGCCCCCGGGCACGTAGGCACCGGCCGCGACGATCGGCAGGTGCTTCTGGCCCAGGAACACGCCCGGCTGGGTCTCCACCTCCAGATCCTGCAGGGTGTCGCGCTGGCGTTGGGCGAAGTCGCGGACGTTGGCCTGCACGGTTCGGATGTCGTCGACGACCTCGGACGTCAGTGACGCGACGAGCTCCTCGATCTGCTCCGGCCCGAGCCTGAACGACTCGGGCGACCAGTTGTCGAACTTCTCGGAGTAGCGGCGTACGGCCTCGTCGCCGTTCGCGCGAACGTCCTTGATCACCTCACGGACGACGGCGGAGACGTCGTCGTTGCCGTGGGCGGCGGGCACGCCGCCGGTGGGGGACTTCAGGTGGGTGCTCATGGTGCTCCTGTACTGGGCGGGTGCGGTCAGGCCACGGGCTCGGCAGTGGGGCTCGTTTCCTTCATGGCCTCGAGACGCGCGAGCACCTCGGCCTGGAGGGTGGCCACCGTGGGGTCGGTCTGCCGGCGCGGGCGGGGCAGATCGATGGTGATGTCCTCGTAGATCCGGCCGCCGGGCTGGAGCACGATGATCCGGTCGGACAGCTCGACGGCCTCGACGACGTCGTGGGTCACGAAGACCACGGTCTTCTTCGACTGGGCCCAGATGTCCTGTAGCTGCGCGCGAAGCCCTCGGGCGGTGATCGCGTCGAGGTGGCTGAACGGTTCGTCCATCAGCAGCAGGTCGGGCTCGACCGCGAAGGCGCGGGCGATGCCGACGCGCTGCTGCATGCCGCCGGACAGCTGACCGGGATAGAAGTTGGCGTTCTTCGCCAGGCCCACCATCTCGAGGTACCGCTTGGCCCTGGCCACGGTGGCCTCGCTCCGGTCATCCTGGACGTACATCATGTTCCGCATGACGCTGCGCCAGGGAAGCAGCCGCGGGTCCTGGAAGACGTAGCCCATACGGGCCGGGCCGCCATCGTCACTGGTCAGGCTGATCTCGCCGGAGGTGTGCTCCTCCACGCCCGAGATGATGTTGAGCAGCGTGCTCTTGCCGCAGCCCGAGGGCCCGACGATCGACACGAATGTCTGGCCGCTCACCTCGAAGGAGATGTCGTCAAGGACCCGGCTCGCCCGGGGAGTGCCCAGGTTGAAGGTCTTGGCGAGATTCTTGACGGTCAGGACTGCCACGAGAGCTCCCTAGGGCTGGGGGTGTGCAGGATGGGGGCGGACGGGGTCATCAGCCATCCCGCCAGCGGAAGGCGCGCTTGATCGCGCGGTCGAGCACGAGCCGGTCGAGCAGCACGATGAAGCCGACGAACAGCACGACCCAGGCGGCGAACCCGCCGAACCGGTTGGCGTCGTACCAGAAGCGGGCCCGGTAACCGACACCCCCGCCGCCGCCGAACCATTCGGCGAGCAGGACGCCGTTCCAGCCGATGATGATCGCGAAGCGCACGCCGGCCGCGATGTACCCGGTGACGGCTGGGAGGACGAGGTCGCGGATGCGGCGGGTGACCGGCACGTTGTACGTCGACGACATATCGCGCAGGTCGCGCGAGACGCCCCGCACGCCCTGGGCGACGTTGACGACCACGAACGGCACCGAGGTCAGAAACGTCGTGATGATCGGGCTCATGTCGCCGAAGCCGAACCACATCACCGTGAGAAACGACCAGATGATCGCCGGGATGGACAGGCCGACCAGGACCGGGCTCTCGAAGAACGCCCGGGACAGCGAGGAGAGGCCCATCAGCACACCGATCGCGATGCCCACGACGGTCGCGAGCAGCAACCCGACGCCGAAGCGGTAGAGCGTCGAGCCGAAGTTGCCGAAGACCTCGCCGCGGGAGAACTCCTCGCCGAGCCGCTGCACCACCTCGACCGGGCCCGGGACGCGGCCGAAGAGCAGCGACATCAGGACCCAGAACAGGAAGAAGGACAGCAGCGCGGCGACCCGGGCGGCCCCGTCGGAGGTGAGCCGCTTGCGCCAGGCCGGCGTGCTCTGCTCGATCTCGCTGGTCGAGCGGCGCCGGTTGACGGTGGCCTGGAACGTGGTGCTCATAAGGCGGAACTCCTTTCCTCCGGACGCCATGCGAGGAGCCGTGCCTCGGCCTTGAACAGGACCAGGCGCTCAATGAGGAGCATGAACACGATGAACAGGGACGTCCACGCGAGCACGGCAGCGATGTCGTAGAGCTGGTACTCGGTGCGGATCTGGAAGCCGACACCGTTGCGGCCTCCGAACACCTCGGTCAGCGCCTCGACCTTCCAGGCCACCGCGAAGCACATCCGGATCGCGGCGAACACGAACGGCACGATCGTCGGGAGCAGCACCTCCCGGCGGATCTGGTGTGGGGCCCGCCCGAAGGCCTCGCTCATGGTGACCAGGGACTTGTCGACGCCCCGGATGCCCTCGGCGACGTTGAGCGCGACGTAGGGCGCGGACACGAGCGCGACCGCGAGGATCGGCCCGAAGTTCGACAGGCCGAACACGATCAGCGACATGACCGCGTAGACGATCGCGGGGATCGTGCCAGCGATGGTCACGCCACCGTGGAAGAACGCCCGCCAGTAGTTGTACCGGCCCATCAGATAGCCGACCGGCGCCCCGATGGCGGCGGCGACCCCGAAACCGGCGAAGGTCTTCAGCACGCTCGCCGAGAAGTCGGTGACGAAGTTGCCGTTCTCGACGATCTCGACCGCCGCTTGGAAGACCTCGTGCGGGCGGGGCAGCAGCCGGGATCCGTACCACCAAGAGCCGAACTCCCATAGCAGGAACATCGCGATCCAGCCCAGGACGAGCAGGCCGGTGCGCCGCCAGCGCCGCAGCCGACCGATCCTGCGGGCGCTCGCCTCGCGGTCGTCGGGGTCCGCGGGGGGCGCGGCCGGAGCCGCGCCCACCAGCTGATCCGTCATCATCTCTCCTTCACTCGGCCCTACCGGGCCCACTCACCCGGCCACACCGGGCCTGCTGGATGCGTCGGGACTCGAGGTTCAGGACTTCGGGATGATGGTGAAGTCGGGGGCCGGCGTGTTCTTGTCGACGAAGCCGGTCTCCTTCATCAATTCGAACAGCTTGGTCTCGCTGTCGACCCACGCCTGGTCGAGGTAGGTCGTGTCGACGAACCAGTCGTACTTGTTGGCCAGCCAGTCCTGGATGAACGCCTTCTCCTCGGGCGTCTCGGCGGCGAAGTCCTCGGGGTAGGCCTTGACGATCGCGTCGCGGTTCTTGGCCCACTCCTGCACGCCGCGGTCCCAGATCTTGACCAGGAAGGCCGCCTCCTCGGGGTTCTTCTCGACCCAGGCCTTACGAGCGACGAAGACATTGTTCTGCGGGTGGGTGACGTTCTGCGGGTCGGAAGAGAACTTCTCGGCGTAGATCTGCGAGACCGACTTGGAGTCGTAGAGCGGCTTGATCGCGCCGCTGGACAGCTGCGGAATCGAGAAGTCGGGCAGCAGCAGACCGGCGTCGGCGTCACCACGCTCGATGAGGCCGGCGGCGTTCTGCGGGTCGGTCACGACGAGCTCGAAGTCGCCGCCCCCGGCGCGCAGGTCGAGGTTGCAGAACTTGCGGGCGTAGACGCCCCACATGATCGTGATCGAGACGGCGCTGTGCGTCACGATCTTCTTGCCCTTGAGGTCGCAGATGGTCTGGGCGCTGCTCTTTGCCGACACGGCCAGGATGCTTCTGTCCGAATTGAACTTGCCGAAGATTGTTGTCTTCTCGCCGGTCTGCTTTTCCAGGTCGGGTACCTCGTACGACGCAGCTGAGACGACGTCCGCGTGACCGCCGGCGTACACCCCGTACTCGTCCCAAGAGGACGAGGTGAGGACCTGGATCCCCGCCTCCTCCTCCATCTGCTGCTTGATGCCTTGGCTCTCCATCCACTTCCAGACCGGGTCGGGAGCCATCACCATGTTGACGACGCCGCCGGCGTCCTTTGCCTCGCCGCCCTTGGCGGCGCCTGGGCGCGATCCACAGCCGGAGACCAGCAGGGCAATGACACCGGCTGCGGCCACCAGGCGCGAGCGGTGGGGACGGAAGATGCGTGCAGTGCTCATATCGTGCCTCTCAGAGTCGTTCGACCGGTCCGAGGGTGCGATCAGGGGCGACGCGCTACGACGGGCCCGGTGGTGGTTGGGGGTGGGGGGTGAAGCGGTGGGGGGTGAAGCGGTGGGGGGTGAAGTGGTGGGGATGGAGTGGTGGGGATGTGGCGCCTGAGACTGCCGTGACTAATCTTGCAAGTCAAGCATTTCTCGGAAACTTATGCATGCTCCTGTTCTCGACCATGCGCTCGACGGCCGCCGGGTTCACGCCTGCGTGGCCGATATTTCCGGACTCAGGCGGGGCGCTAGGAAGTTGACAGCAAACGAGATGATCGTCTATCTTCGTCGTGCATAGATTATGCATTTCTGCCCGCATCGAGGGCCGACGCCTGGACACGAGAAGGAAGTGAGACGGGTTGTGAGCGTGAATCCGGGCACGACGGGCGATGGTCCGGGACGACGGCGCCGCGCGCGCCCTGCGACGAACAGCTCGACCGTGGCGCAGGCCGCCGGCGTTTCCCAGTCGACGGTCTCGCGCGCCCTGCGGGGCGACCCCCGGGTGCGGGAGGACACCCGCCGCCTCATCGAGGAGACCGCCGAGCGGCTGGGTTACCGCCCATCTTGGGTGGCTCCCCCGACGCCACAGCGCACACGCACCATCGGCGTTGTCGTCTCCGACCTGACCAACCCGTTCTTCCCGACGCTGCTCACGCCGGTGCACGACGAGCTGCAGATCATGGGCTACCGGGTCGTGCTGTTTGCCGAGCGCACCGACATCCCGACCGGGCAGGAGGCCCTGGTCAACCTGCTCAACCGGTCGATCGACGGCGTCCTGGTCACGACGGCCACCCTCGACTCGCGGCTCGGCCAGGCCCTCGCCGGGCGGGACCTGCCGGTCGTGCTTCTCAACCGGTACGTCGACGGGATGGACGTCGACCGCGTCATTGCGGACAACTACCAGGGCGGACGCGCCGCCGCTCGCCATCTGCTGGACTTCGGCCACCGCACCATCGGCGTCATCCGTGGCCCCGCCAACACCTCGACGAGCAGGGACAGGCACGCCGGCATCGTCGACGCCGGGGTCGCACTCGACGAGCGTCTCGTCCGCGAAGGACCGTACTCGCACCAGTGCGGCTACCAGAACGCCCGAGAGCTGCTCCGGCTGGCCACTCCCCCGACCGCGCTGATCTGCGGCAACGACGTGATCGCGTTCGGCGCCATCGACGCCGCGAAGTCGCTTGGCCTGGACGTGCCGGGCGACGTTTCGGTGCTCGGCTTCGACGACGTTCCGATGGCAGCCTGGGAGGTGTTCCAGCTGACCACGGTCCGCCAGCCCCTGTCGGAGATGGCACGGACGGCCGCCCGACTGCTCGTGGAGCGCATCGAGCACGGCGGCGACATCGGCGCCGGGCGCGAGCGTCTGTTCGCCACCAGCCTCGTGCAGCGGTCGACCACCCAGCGGGTGGCCCGCTGACACCCGGTGCCCACAGGGCCCGGCCGTCGCTGGTGACATGGCATGTCCTCCTCGAGAGGGGGCGGTAGGTTCGGCACCGCCCCACGCGCCACAGCCTCGCCGCGTCACGCGACGCGCCACCATGTGGGGCCACCCATTTCTGAGGCGACAGTGTGGTGAGCGACACATCGGCACGGATCCGCAGCCGGCGGCACCGTGGCCTCATGACCTCCGCCTCGCTCCACCAGGTGACTACGCCCACACCAGCCCCACGACCGCGTCCAGACGCCGACGTGCGCCTGCCGACGTGGGCACGCGAGGCCTCCGACGGCGTGGATCTGGTGGCCCTGGCGGACCGGGTCGTCGAGGCGGACCTCGCGGCGGCGTTCGACACGTTGCGCGACAACGACGAGTTCGTGTCCCGGCTACGGGCCAGCGTGGTTGAGAACCTCCGCCACCTCCGCCAGGTCATCGCCGGGCGGATCCACCTCACTGAGGTGACGCTCGCCGAGCCGTTCGCCCTGGCCCGCCTGCAGGCCCGGCTCAGGTTGCCGCAGACGGCGCTGCAGCGGTCCTACCGTGTGGGCTTCCTGACCATGTGGCACGAGTGGAGCGACCGGCTGGTCGAGCGGGCCGACCGCAACGACGTCCCGCGCGCGGAGAGTCTCGAGGCACTACGCGGCATGACTGCGCTGCTGCTCGGCTACCAGCACCAGGTGGCATCGCAGGTCGCGGACAGCTTCGCCCGGGCCGACGAGGCGCTGAGCCGCTCGCGCGAGCACGTACGCAACGGCCTCGTCCAGCATCTGCTACGCGAGGACTCCACGCCACTCCCACCGTCGGACCTGGTTCTGCTCGACTATCCCCTCGACGCCAGCCACATCACCGTGTTGCTGCCGGCGATGCCCGAAGGCGCTGCGCGCCAGATCCTCAACGCGCTGCGCGAGGCGTGCCACACCCGCGACACCCTCGTCCATCCGGTCGACCTCACCAACACGGTGGTGTGGCTGGCACACCCCCGGCCACCGGGATGGCGCGCCGCGAGGATCGCCAACCTGACCGACTGCCTCCGCGGCCTCGGCGTCGAAGCGTCGGTCAGCGACCCGCACGTCGGCGTACAGGGCGTGCGGGCCGGCTGGCTCCAGGTGCGGGACGTGCAACGGGTGCGCGCGGCGTGGGGTGCGGCGGGCAGCCCCAGGGTGCTGGGCCACCCCGACGTTAGCCTCGAGATCCTGTTGATGGCCGACTCGGTCAAGGCCCGTGCGTTCGTCCACGCCGAACTCGGACAGCTAGGTGCCGACGACGACCTGGCCGCGCGGCTGCGCGAGACCGTCGAGGCGTCCCAACGCTGGGGCAGTCATGTGACCACCGCCGCGCACCTCCACCTGCATGAGCACACCGTGCGCAACCGGCTGCAGAAGGCCGCAGAGCTGCTGGGCCGCCCGCTGACGGAGCGACGGACCGAGCTCCAGGTCGCGCTGAGGCTCGCGCGGCTGCTGACCGAGAACAACAGTCGGGCCGACAGCCCGATACTGCCGCCGCCGGTCAGTCCCGGCACGCCGGGATGACGCCCGGCGTGAGTACACCGCTCGGTCGGACCTCCCATCCTGAGGGTCCCCGCATGAGGAGCGAGCAGATGAACGGCGACGTGGCGCGTGTGAACCACTGGATGGGGCAAGAATTCGCAGGTGCGAGCACCCGTACCGCCTCGGTCACCAACCCAGCGACCGGAGCGGTGACCGCCGCGGTGGCACTGGCGTCCACGCACGACGTGGCCCGCGTGGTCGACGCCGCCGTCGCGGCGTTCCCGGCGTGGCGCGACACGTCGTTAGCCCGCCGCACCCAGACACTGTTCGGTTTCCGCGAGCTGCTGAACACACGCAAGACGGAGCTGGCCGAGCTGATCACCGACGAGCACGGCAAGGTGATTGCGGACGCCGTCGCAGAGGTCAGCCGCGGCCAGGAGGTCGTCGAAGTCGCCTGCGGGATCGCCCAGCTGCTGCACGGCGCCGTGAGTGAGAACGCCGCCACCGGTGTCGACGTGTCGACCGTGCGCCAGCCGTTGGGACCGGTCGCCGTGATCAACCCGTTCAACTTCCCGGCCATGGTGCCCCTGTGGTTCGTGCCGGTGGCCATCGCGGCAGGCAACACCGTCGTGCTCAAGCCCAGCGAAAAGACCCCGTCGGCCTCAATCTGGCTGGCGCGGCTGTGGGAGGAGGCAGGCTTGCCGGCCGGTGTGTTCAACGTCGTGCAGGGTGACGCCGAAGCGGTCGACGCGCTGCTCAGACATCCCGCGATCGAGGCGGTGTCGTTCGTGGGGTCGACGCACGTCGCGCGGCACGTCTACGAGACCGCAGCCGTGTCGGGCAAACGCGTGCAGGCCCTCGGCGGCGCCAAGAACCACATGGTCGTGCTCCCCGACGCCGACCTCGACGCCGCTGCGGACGCCGCCGTCAGCGCGGGCTACGGCTCGGCCGGCGAGCGGTGCATGGCGATCAGCGTTGTCGTCGCGGTGGGACCGGTAGCGGACGACCTGGTGACCCGAATCGCCGACCGGACACGTGCCCTGTCGGTCGGGTCCGGGCGCCGCGACGTCGACATGGGGCCGCTCGTGACGCGCGAGCACCGCGATCGGGTTGCCTCGTACGTCGAGGCGACGGAGGCGGAGGGCGGCAAGCTCGTCGTCGACGGCCGCGACTGGGACGTGGATGGCGACGCGTCAGGCTTCTGGCTGGGGCCGACGCTGGTCGACCATGTCACCCCCGAGATGTCGGTCTACCGCGACGAGGTGTTCGGCCCGGTTCTCGCAGTCGTACGAACGGAGTCCTTCGACGAGGCGCTTCGCCTGATCAACGCCAACCCCTATGGCAACGGCACCGCCTTGTTCACCTCCAGCGGCCCGGCCGCCCGGCGGTTCCAAAACGAGGTGCAGGTCGGCATGGTCGGGATCAACGTGCCGGTGCCGGTGCCGGTGGCGCACCACTCCTTCGGCGGCTGGAAGAACTCACTGTTCGGCGACACGCACGCCCACGGTGCCGAGGGGGTGCGGTTCTTCACCCGCGCCAAGGTGGTCACATCGCGGTGGGGCGCGCCGAGCGGCGGAGTGCAGCTCGGCTTCCCGCAGAACACCTGAAGTGGCGATCACGGCGGCACCCCCCGCTCCGACGCTCCTTCTTGCCTGCCTGCTCGGCGGTTCGGCCGGCTGGGCGATGACGGCCGCGGGCGCCGCAGCGAGCACCATGGCGGCCGCCTACGGCGCCGACCTTCTCTGGGTCGGCCTGCTCACCGCCGCGCTGGCCGCGCCCTATGCCGCCCTCCAGTTCCCCGGCGGGATCCTGGTCGACCGGCTCGGCGTGCGAACGGCGGCGGCCGCCGGGCTGTCCCTCGTCGTCGCCGCGCACCTGCTGGCCCTGCTGGCTCCCCTGCCCTGGCTGGCGGTGGCGGCCAGGATCGCATCCGGGACGGGATTCGCCGTCTGCTTCGTCTCCGGAGCCGAGCTGGCGCGCAGCAGCGGCCGCGGATCGTGGGGCATGGGGATCTTCGGTGGCGTGGCGCTCGCCGCGTCGGGAGCGGCCGTGCTCGTGGTGCCGTTCGCCGAGCTCGTGCTGGACTGGCGGGCTCCCTGGGTCACGACAGCTGCTGTGACGGCCCTCGCGCTGGTACTGGCGGCGCGGCAACCGCCGGACGGAGCCCGCCGAGCGATGCCCACGCATGGCGTCCACACCGCCGGATCACCACCGTCGACGCTGTTGCGCGACGGTGAGCTGTTCCGCCTCGCCGCCGTCCACGCCGTCACGCTCGGCGTGGGCCTCGTACTCTCGTCATGGGCCACCACGTTGCTCGTCGACATCTGGTCGTTCGAGTCCACGGCGGCCGCCGTGATCGGATCGGGCGTGCTCGGCCTCTCCGTGGTGAGCCGGCCCCTCGGCGGCCACATCGCGGCGATGTGGCCCACCCACAGCCGGACGATCTGTGTCCTCGCACTGATCGCGTGCTCGGCCGCCACCGTGGCGCTGTCCCGACCGACCGCGCCGGTGGTCGCGATCCTGGCCGTGGTGGTGCTCGGGCTGTTCAGCGGACTGCCGTTCGCGAGCGTGGTCGGCGCCGCCCAGGCGCGCTACCCGCAGCGACCGGCGGCTGCCGTCGGGATGATGAACACGGCCGCGTTCGGTCTCGTCGTCACGGCGACCCCGGCCATGGGGTGGGCAGCCGACCACGGGCACGCCTCCTGGACACTGGTCGTCGTCGCCATGCTGTGGCTGGTGCCGTTGCTCATGCTCCCGCGCGGTGCTCAGCCACGTACCGTGCCGCCGTCCTGACCACGGGTCCCGAGCGCGTCGGCCACCTCGTCGGCACTCAGCGCGATCTGGAGTTCGGCGAGGGACCGCACGTGCGCGGTGGACACCCCCAGCAGTTGCTCGGCCTTGCGGATGCGCAGGCCGACCGTGTTGGGGTGCACGAACAGCGCCGCGGCAGTGGCAGAGGTGTTGAGGTCGTGGGCGACGTAGGCGCGCAGCGTCTGCTCGAGAGCAGTCCCGCGCTTAGCGTCGTGGGCGCGGATCGGGGCGAGCGTCTCGGCGGCGAAGCGACGTAGCTCCGAGACGTCCTCGAGCTGCAGCAGCAGCCCGTGCACGCCCAGCGACTCGAAGCTCGCGACCGTGTCGGCCTGCCCACGGAGCTGGGCGATCGTCGCCGCACCGCGGGCACGTCGGTAGGCCGCGGGGTAGTCGGCAAGCGTCGTGCAGAGCGGCGAGACTGCCACCCCGGTGTCCGCCCCGACGCCGATACGGCGCAGCTGCCGTTGGAGCTGACCGGCGCGGTCCAAGGCGTCGGCCTGGTCCTTCGCCGGCAACAGCAACACGACGTCGTCCGCGATCGCGCTGACCAACGCACGGGGCTGAGCGGTGGCCACCAGCGACCTCGCGACCGACAGGACGCGGGCGGACCCGGCACGCTGCGTGCCGCCGTGGACCACGATCACGGCATGCGGGTTCGTCAGGTCGAGACCGAGCCGGCCCGCCCGCTCGGCGGCCGTCACCAACCCCGCTGGGTTCCCGGTGAGCAGGTCCGTGACCACCTCGCCGGACAGGCGCCACTCGACCTCGAGTGCCGTGCGGGCCCGCAGCACCTCGAGGGCGCAGACCGTGGCGGCGTGCTCGAGCGCGCGGACGTCGACGGCGGGCAGCGGCAGCACGGACCGGGGGACCCAGATCCGAGCGACCGTGTCCAGGCCGAGCATCACCGGCGTCGAGTGCGCCTCCGTGTCTTGCGTAACGAGAGGGTTCTCGTCGCGCTTCACTGCGGCCAGCTCGGCCCCAGACGGTTCCTCGGTCACCACGACCGATGTACCCAGCACCTCGGTCAGCGCCGCCGCGACCCCCGCAACGCCACCGCCCCGGAGCGCGACCTGGGTGAACTGCTCATGCACCGCCTCCCCGCGACGCAGCAACTCGTGCTGCTCGGCGAGAGCGGTGTTGGCCGCGAGCAGCTCGGCGATGGTCGCGGCCTCGCGATCGCGTAGCCTGGTCGTCTCGATCGCGACGCCAGCCTGGTCGGCGAGCAGAGAGAGCAGATCCCGCTCGTCGGCGCCGTACTCGTGGGGAACCCGCTTGTAGCAGTTGAGCGTCCCGACGGGCACGCCCGACGACACAACGGGGACCGAGATCAACGAGCGGTAGCCCTGCTGGCGCGCCACCCCACCCCACGGGAGGAAGGTCGCGTCGGCCAGGGTATCAACCACCTGCACCGACCTACCGGTGAGGAACGCCTTGCTGGAGGGAGCCTGCAGCTCGTCGTCCGGGTCCAGCATCACCGGATGGTCGGCGTTGACCTGCTGGATGTAGCTCGACGAGAGGCCGTAAGTGCCGGTGATGGCCAGCGAATTGCCCTCCTCGTCGACGATCAAGACGGCGCAGAAGTCGTAGCCAAGCAGGCGAGCCGCCGTCTCGGACACGAGGTCGAGCACCTCTGGCAGCGAAACCGGTCGATTGATCACGGTGGCGATGGTCGCGATCGCCTCGAGCCAGGGGCGCAGGTGCAGGGCACCGCTCGTCTGCATGGCGCGACTGTGCCACGACACCCGACTCCGCGCCATACCTGTGTGGCGACACATGTCCGAACGGGGCCAGCGGAGGCCACAGTAGGCGCCATGAACGATCACCACCTGTCCGAGGCCGAGCCGCCCGGGACGTCCCGCGAGGCCGACGTGCACATCATCCGCGGCGACGACCTATCCGACGAGACACCCCAGACGTCCGGCCTGAAGCGCTTCGAGGCCGTCTCCGCCCGCCGCCTCGGGTCCCAGGACCTGTGGATGGGGCTCTCGGTGCTCCCCCCGGGCAGCAAGACCGGTGTCCACCACCACGGCCAGTCCGAGACCGCGCTCTACGTGCTCAGCGGGGTGGGTCGCTGGTGGGTCGGCGACACCCTCGACGACATGCGGGAGGCGCACCCAGGCGACTTCGTCTACATCAAGCCCCACGTCGTGCACTGGGAGGAGAACGCCAGCAGCGCCGAGCCGGTGCGGATGATCGTCGCGCGCACCACCCAGGACGCCATCGTCGTCAACCTCGAGCACCACCCGTACGGACCCGCACTCGACAACAGCGAGAGGTACGACCATGACTGAGGCGCGCCGCGCGGTCGTCGTCGGCGGCTCGTTCGCCGGACTCACCGCGGCCCTGCTGCTGCGGGAGCAGGGCTTCGAGGTCGACGTCTTCGAGCGGACCCCGACGTACCTCGACGGCCGAGGCGGCGGCATCGTCCTCCAGCCCGACACCGTCCGCTGGATCGTCGAACGACCCCACAGCTTCGGCGTCGACGACATCAGCATCGGCTCGTCGGTGACGCGTTACCTGGGCGTAGGAAACAAGATCGTGCATGAGGAGCCCGCCGCCTGGCGATTCAGCTCCTGGACAACGATGTACCGCGTGCTGCTGGACGACTTCGGCACCGACCACTACCACATCGGCGAGTACGCCGTCGGAGTCAGTCAGGACGACGACGGCGTGGACATCCGCTTCACCAGCGGCCGGACCGAGAGGGCCGAGCTCGTGGTGTTCGCCGACGGAATCTCGTCGATCGGGCGCCGGCGGCTTCAGCCGCAGTTCCAGCCGCGCTACTCGGGCTACATCGGCTGGCGTGGAACCGTGCCCGAGCGCGCGGTGTCGGTCGAGACGGCCGACCTCATCCACAACGCGACGAGCTACGCCGTCATCGACGCCTCGCACCTCTGCATGTACCCGATCCCCGACAGCAACGGCAGCCTCTCCCGAGGGGACCGGCAGCTCAACTACGTCTGGTACCGCAACGTGCCCGAGGGTCCGGAACTGGACGAGATGGTCACCGACCAGCGCGGCTTCACCGCGCCCGTCTCGGTGCACCCGGGCCAGGTGCAGCAGCGGTACGTCGACCGGATGCGTTCCGACGCCTTGGAGCTGCTGCCGCCCGCGGCAGCCGAGCTGGTGACCCGGAGCGCGCAGCCGTACATCCAGATCGTTCTCGACATCGCGGTGCGCAAGATGGCCTTCGGACGCGTGGCCTTAATCGGCGACGCTGCGTTCGCCGCGCGACCCCACGCAGCGGCCGGCACCGCCAAGGCGGCCGCCGACGCCTGGGCGCTCGCGGATGCGCTCTCTGCTGAGCCCGACATTCCGCGCGCGCTGGCCGCCTGGGAGCCGGCCCGGCTGGCGTTGGGCAACAACCTTCTCAGTCGAGTTGCCGAGATGGGTGCACGGTCGCAGTTCACGAACACCTGGGATCCGGCTGACCCAGCGCTGCATTTCGGCCTCTACGGCCCCGATCAGTAGGACGCCCCAGGTGGGGCTGTGGGACGCAGGCAACGGGAAGACCCCTCGACTGCGGCCTACCTGACCGCCTGGGGCTGGGCGGACGAAGAGACGGTGGGCGACGTAGCCTTCTTGTCCTCGCAGGCCCAAGGCGACCGCACCAGCGAATTTCCTCACCATACGCACCGCGCTGATCCGCGTCGGTGCGGCGCATCACTCGGTTCGGGGCGCGCGGGGCGCTTGTGCCGCTGCCGCGGGGTTCACTGCCTCTGGGGATATGCGGGCGGCGGCGCGGCGGGATCGGAGTAGTTGGATGCCGATCGGCAGTACGGAGACCACGACGATGCCGATCAGGATGGCCTCGATGTTCGCCTTGACGAACGCGACCTGGCCGAGGAAGTAGCCCAGGACGGTGACGCCGACGCCCCAGAGGGTCCCGCCGAGGACGTTGTAGATGAGGAACGTCCCGTAGCGCATCCGGCTGACCCCGGCGATGATCGGGGTGAACGTCCGCACGATGGGCACGAATCGGGCCAAGATCACGGATCGGGCACCGTAGCGGGCAAAGAAGTCGTTGGCCCGGTGCACGTTTTCCTGTTTGAACAGGCGAGAGTTGGGTCGGCGGAACAGGCTCGGACCGATGCGCTTACCGAACAGGTACCCGACCTGATCTCCGGCGACCGCAGCGACGGCCACCAGCAGGCAGAGCAGCCAGAGCGGTTGGTGCAGGTAGTGGCCGTCGGCGACGAGCAGCCCGGCGGTGAACAGCAGTGAGTCACCGGGCAGGAAAAACCCGATCAGCAGCCCGGACTCGGCGACGACGATGGCGAGGATGCCGATCAGCCCGAAGGTGGAGATCAGCCACTCCGGGTTGAGAAAGCTGGGACCCACGGCCGCCAAGGCGAGGGACGTTGACACGAGGAGACCTCCGAGAGGGGCGTGCCGGGTGGAGCGGGCGGGGCAGACGGGCCGGAGCGGCTAGTGGTGGCTGGCAGCCGCGCCGGAACGGTGTTGATGGGCACGCCGGTCGAAGACGCGTACGGCAAGCGCGATGATCAGGACGGCTCCCGCTCCGATGACCGCGCCGGCGAGGATGTCCGTCGGGTAATGCACACCCGACCAGACTCGGGCGAATCCGATGACAGTGGCCAGCACCGACAGCAGGAGTCCCCAGCGCCAGGACAGGAACACCCCGACAGCGAAGGCCACCGCGAATGCCGCCGTGGCGTGGTCGCTAGGCAGGGATCCGCCTGGGTCGTGCGGAATCAGCTGGTGCACAGGGTGCGTCTGGAACGGGCGGACCTCGGTGCTGGCGAGGGCGACCACCTGACCGACGACGAACGCCAGGGCCAGCGACGCCCCGACGCGCACCAATATCGACCAACTACGCGATCTCAGGGCGAGCAGCAGCGCGACCGCCGCCAGAGCGCCGAGAAGGTAGATCAGCCAGACGGCGCACCACTCCAGCACGTCGTCGAGCGGATCGTGGTGTCCGGCGGCTGCGTTGATGAGGTGAAACAGGTGGTAGTTCATCGGGCGTCCGATCCCGTGGCCGACCCGGCTCCCTCGACCGGCTGAGCTGACCCTCTCCGCTCGCGACTGAGAGGACCCTGAAGAGCGAGGCGCGAAATCTCTCGCGGGTCAGTCGCTCGATTCGCCGTCGCTGGTCAGCGGCAGTCGGACCTGGATCGTCATTGGCGGGCCGGGCAGCACCCGCACTGTCCCGCCGTGCGCCGCGACGATCTCCCGGGTGATCGGCAGGCCGAGACCACTCCCGCCGTCGGCGCGGGCTCTGCTTTCGTCGAGCCGGACGAACCGTTCGAAGATGCGTTCCCGCTGGGCCTCTGGAACGCCCGGCCCGTCGTCGGTGACCTCCAAACATCCCCACCCGTCCTCGACCCGGACCCGTAGGAGCACCTCGTGGCGCGCATGATGGGCGGCGTTGTCGGCGAGGTTGCGCAGCGCCCGCCCGAGGTCGTGAGGGTCGCCGGTCACCCGGACCGGGGTGAGCTGGGTTCGGACGGTCAGGTCAGGTCGACGGGCGGAGAGGTGGTCCCGCTCGGTGTAGGCCAGGTCGTCGAGGTCGACGTCCTCGCGGCGCAGGGCGAGGCCGTGTTCGTCGATGCGGGCGAGTAGCAGCAGGTCGGCGATCAGCCGGCCCAGTCGCTGCGACTCGTGTCGCATCAGTCGGACCAGGTCGTCGTTCGCGCCGGGTAGGGGTGTCATCGTGAGGCGGTCGAGGCCGGCCTGCAAGGTTGCCAGAGGGCTGCGTAGTTCGTGGCTGGCGTCGGCGACGAACCGCCGTTGGCTGGTCGCCGCCATCTGTAATCGGTCGAGCATGCTGTTCATCGTCTGCGCGAGTGCCGCCACCTCGTCGTGTGCTTGCGGCACCGGCACCCGGGCGTGCAGGTCGCGGGCGGTGATGCCCGCGACCCGGCGGCGGATCGCCTCCACCGGGCGCAGTGACCGGCCGACGAACAGGAACACGGCCGCGCCGATCAGCAGCAGCATCGGCGGCAAACCGGTGACCAGGATCGCGGCGATCACCTCGGTGCTCTCGTGTACTGGTCGCAACGACTGGGCCACCAGCACTGTGCGGGTGCCCGAGTTGGTGCCGACACCGATCGCGACCACTCGGTAGGGGTCTTCGACAGCAAAGGGCAACGTCCGCTGTTCCCGTAGCGTTTGACCGGCGGCGGGGCGCAGTGAGGACAGCGGCTCCGCGCCGCCGAGCGTCGGCGATGCCGCCTGCACCTCACCCGACGGCGCCAGTACCTGCACCAGGCTCTGCTCCCCCGGGCTGAGCTTCAGCGTCCGAGCGATGGTGTCGGAGTCGCCGTCAGCTACCGCGGTGGCCACCTCAGCGGCGCGTTGCCGGGCAGCCGCATCCACGGTGTGGACCAGGTTGGCCCGGGCCAGGTAGATGAAGGCGGCTGCGCCGATTCCGAAGGCCACCGCCACCACCATGGTGGCGGCC
This sequence comes from Micromonospora sp. NPDC005173, assembly GCF_040608515.1. Taxonomy (NCBI): domain Bacteria; kingdom Bacillati; phylum Actinomycetota; class Actinomycetes; order Micromonosporales; family Micromonosporaceae; genus Micromonospora; species Micromonospora sp. NPDC005173. The sequence goes on along the minus strand of NZ_JBEXIK010000038.1, from coordinate 25,834 downwards.
AGCGCCGAGCGCAGCCGCACGCCCAAGCGGCGGCGTGCCCACCGGGCCGGGGCCCGCAACGAGGTGCGCATGGCGGCCATATCCGCAGCCTAGGGTCCTCAGGGCTGAGAAGGCGCTGAGAGACGGCGGGGTGGTGCGACTCCCCGCCGTCTCTCGCGATCATTCGCTGCGCGGGATTTCGCGATCGGCGTCACGGGCTCCGCGCACCGCGACCAGCGCCACGCCGGCGACGAAAACTAAGCCGGCGCAGAGTGCGGCGCCGACGTCATGCGGCGGTCGGGCCGGCCAGATCCACGGCGTGGTCACCGCCGGCCCGTGCCACTGCGTGTACAGCGCGTAGAGGGCGACCATCAGGTAGGCGGTAGGGCCGGCCCATGCCTGCGCGCCGCCGAACAGGGCAGCGCACAACAGGCCAATGCCCGTCAGCCCGGCGACGTTGCGCAGCACCTCCAGGGCGCCGCCGGCCAGGTGGCCACCGGCTCCGGCGGCGGCCAGCGCACCGACAGCGGCGACGGTCAGTGCCACCGCGGTGGCCAACCGGAGGAACGGTAGCCACCGTCCGGTGACGCGTTCCGGCTCGCCGAGCAGACTGGTGGCGGTGACAGCGATGGCCACGGCGCAACCGGTCTCGAAGATCAGCGGCAGCTGGAGCGCCCCGTATGCCTCCCACTGCCACCGCAGCGCGACCCTCAGGCCGACAGCGCAGGCCGCCACCGCTGCCAGGGCCGCCGGGACGCGGCGGTTGACCAGGTACAGGCGAGCCAACCGCAGCCTCGCCCGCCCCGCACCGCCCGGCGCCACCGCCGACAAGAGATTACGCGTTTCGTCCCCGGTCATGGCAGCTGCGCCAGGGTGAGCTGGCCCGCTCGCAGCGCCGCCACGTGCTCCAGGAGCCAGGCGCGCCGGGCAGTAGTCGGCAGCGCGGCTAACCGCTGCGCCGCAGCGGCGGTCGGGCTACCGGGCGGCGCCACGCTGGACGTGCCCAGGATGGCCTCCGTGACCGCCTGCTGCGCCGGATTCGCGTCGCGGCCGCCGCCCACGACGCTGTTCACGATGCTGTGCCCGGCGGCCGCGCGTAGCTCGACAGCAAATTCGTCGGTGGTCATCTGGTGGGGCAGGAGCAGGTGAAACACCGGCGGCGTGCCGCTCGTAGGAGGGCCAGCCCGACTGATGCTGACGCGATTGTCGGGCCCCTGTTCATATATCGCGGCGGATTGGCTGATCCGCACGGGTGCGCCGGGCAGGCCCACCACCTCGGTAAGTATCGGTTCGAGGGCTTCCGTCACGGCGGGCAGGTAGCCGGTGTAGGCGGGGTGCAGGCAGACCGGGATCGGGGTGTGGCTGCAGACCGGCGTGTAGCGCACCGGACGGTCGTTACCCGCATTGTGCAGCAGCGGAATGGCGATCATGCCGTGGGCGTCGAGCCGGCCGGTGCCGGCCAGCATAACCGCGGTTCCGGCTGCCACCAGCCCGGCCGCGGTGATGGCCGCCGCGCACCGGCGTAGCCACCGCCCGCCAGCGCCGGCCGGCAGGCCGAGGGCGCCCAGCAGTGCCGCGGTCAGGCCGGCGAGGAACAGCACCTGGGCGATGGGAAGGTCGGGCAGGTAGCGGTAGAAGGTCGCCACACCCGGGTCGGGCCCGATCTCCCAGGGGCCGGCGACCAACGGCGAGATCTGCCAGTACGAGTGGTCTCCGTGAATGAATTGCAGGCTGATCTGCAGCGCGAGGAACACGCCGATCGCGACCAGCGGGGCGGTGAACCGGCTGGGGCGAAGCACCCCGGCTACGAACCCGAGCGCGGAGAACGCTGGCATGCTCACGGCGCCCACCACGGCCGGCCACCACAACGGCCCGCCCCAGGCACCCTGCCACGCGGTCACCCCGTACAGGACACCCACGCATCCCAGGTAGGCGACGATCGCCCACCAGGTGGTCGCGGCCCAGGTCGCGAGCTGGCGAGCCCATCGCGGCCGGGCCGTACCGATCACCAGGTCGGCCATGCGATGACGACGCTCCCGCCAACCCAGCCAGGCGGCGGCGCCAACCACCGTCGGCGCGAAAACCGCCAGGGTGGTCGTCTGCATGGCCATGGCCCGGACGTTCCACAACGGCGGGGACGCCATGCTCGGGCGGTAGGTGATGAACCAGAACAGCATGGCGACCAGCGGCAGCATCCACAGCATCACGCTGCGGCGCGTCTCCAGCCGCAGCAGCCCTCCCGTCACCGTGAGCGCCAGGCGCGTACGACGAGCTGTTTCGCCCGGCGCAGGCATTACTGGTGCGGCGGTCATGCGCGTGCCTGCGCTAGCACCGCGCTGTATCCGCGCTCCAGGGGAGCATCGCCGGCCGCGGCGGTTCCCTCGGCGCGCGCGGTCAACTCCTCCGGCGTCCCCTGGAAAACGATCTTTCCCCGGTCCATCAGGGCGACCTCGCTGCAGGCGGCACCGACATCCTCGACGAGGTGCGTGCTGACCATGACGGTGGCCCGCTGCCCCAGGTCGCGCAGCAGAGCACGGAACGCCACCCGCTGCTCGGGATCCAACCCGGCGGTCGGCTCGTCCAGCAGGAGTAGTTCGGGATCGTTGACGATGGCCTGCGCGATTCCCACCCGGCGCAGCATTCCGCCGGAGAGCGTGCGTAGCTTCGCCGTCGCCTTGTCGCCCAGGCCCACACGCTCAATCGCGGCCGCTACAGCGTGATGCACTCGCGCTGGCGGCATCTCTTTGAGCAGTGCGAAATACTCGACGAACTCCACGACGGTGAACCGCGGGTAGTAGCCGAGGGTCTGCGGCACGTAGCCGAGCCGGCGCCGGATCTGCCGGCGCTGCCCGTACTGGTCGGGATCTCGGCCGAGCAGCCGTAACCGACCCGAGGACGGTGGGATCACCGTGGCCATCATCCGCAACAGCGATGTCTTTCCCGCCCCGTTCGGTCCCAACAAACCGAACACTCCGGGGCCGGTCTGCATCGTCACCCCGGCGACGGCCTCGGTGCGGCCGAAGCGTCGGGTGAGATCGCTGATCTCGACGTTCATGACGTTCCTCTCGGTGTCCGGGTCGCGTAGAGGACGATCGCCGCGCAGCAGGCGGCGAACGCCAGGTAGGCAGGCCAGAGGGCGGATTCGGTGACCGCGGCGGTGAGGCGACCGGCGGCCACCTGCCCGGACAGAACGGTGATCGTCCAGCCGAGCAGGCCCGCGGCCACGCCCACGTTCGCCGACCGGGCGACGGTCGCGGCGGCCAGGGCCAGCGCGCACACCGCGGTCATCGGGACCAGCCAGCCGAGCGTGACCGCAGTGGCGGATCCCGAGGCGCCCGAGGCGGCCAGCCCGAGCGCCGCGTTCACACCGAACACCGCCATTGCCCGGACCAGCAGCACCATGCGATCGCTGACCGCCATGCTGCACGACAGCTCCCACGTGGGGTCGATCCCCGGGCCGTAGGCGAACGCGATGCCCACGGCGGCGACCGCGGGCGCGAGGAGGGCCACGTACGGCGTTCCGGTGCTCAGCGTGGCGAGCAGTCCGGCGAGCAGCACCACCGCAGTAGCGCTGACCCACCCGAGCAGCAGCGACGGCGTCGTCACTAACGCCCGGGCCAGGCCCGGCGAGCGGAGCAGGTGGCCCGCCAGCCGCTCCACCGCCCCGGGATGGCGACGCCACACCTGGGCGGCCACCCCGATCCAGACCCGACCAAGATCGACGTCTTCTGGCCCGGGGCCGCGTTCCTGGGGCTCTTGGGCCTGGCGCGTCGCATCACCGCTGGTCACCGCCCACCTCCATCGCGCGCCGGCTCGTGGCGCCGCAGGGCAGCGCGCATCAGCCGGCGGATCTGGTACGCGCGGCTCTTCACCGTCCCCGCGGGAACACCCATCAACTCAGCCACCTCAGCCACGGACTTGTCCTCGACGTACATCAGCCGCCAGGTCTCGCGCTGCAGGCTGCCCTCCGGCCCCAGCACCTTCACGGCGTCGGCAAGCTCGGCCCTGGACAGCGCCGCGTCAGCCGGGTCTGCGCCGTGCTGGTCAACGGATTCGGCCAGGGCGGAGAGCAGCAGTTCTGGTTGCCCTCGTCGGCGCCGCCACAGCGCGGCCTGGCGGCGGGCTATCCCCCACAGCCAGCCGCCGGCACCCTCACGTCGGTACGCCGCGGCGCCTCGCCAGGCGGCCAGAAAGGTCTCCTGCAGGACGTCCTCCACGTCGGGGGGCGGCAGCACCGTGCGCAGCCGAACAGCCAGCCACGGGGCGTGCCGCGAGAACAGTTCCCGCAGCGCGCTCTCGTCACCGCCAGCCACGGCAGCGATCAAATCCTCGTTGTCCATCGCCACTACTGTTGCGTTCCAGAGCGGATCGGTTCACTGATCACACACGCATTTTGTGAACTTGGCCCCCCGACGCTGTCACCCTCCGTCGGCGGCCAGCCGGTAGCCCATGCCCCGTTCCGTCTGGATGGCCCGCCGGCCGAACGGCTGGTCAATCTTGCGGCGCAAGTAGCCGACGTACACCTCGACGATGTTGGGATCGCCGTCGAAGTTGGCGTCCCAGACGTTCTCGATGATCTGCCGCTTGGACACCACGTCGCCGCAGTGGCGCATGAGGAACTCCAGCAGCGCGAACTCCCGGGCGGTCACCCGGATCGGTTGCCCGGCGCGGGTCACCTGCCGCCGGGCCGGGTCCACTGCCAGGTCGCCGGCGGTCAGGATCACCGGTCGGGCGGGAGCGCCGCGGCGGATCAGGGCCCGCAGGCGGGCCACCAGCACCACGAACGAGAACGGCTTGATCAGGTAGTCGTCGGCGCCGAGATCGAACGCGTCGGCCTGGTCGTACTCGCCGTCCTTGGCGGTCAACATCAGCACCGGCGTCCACACATCCCGCGAGCGCAGCTGGCGGCACACCTCATAGCCGTTGAGACCGGGCAGCATGATGTCGAGCACCACCACGTCGTACGGGTTCTCGGTGGCCGCCCACAGCCCATCGGTCCCGTTGTGCTGCACATCGACAGCGAATCCCTCGTCGGTCAGGCCGGTGCGGATCACCTCCGCCAGGGCGGTCTCGTCCTCGACGACCAGCACGCGCACGCCGTTCGTTCCTTCCCGCCCGTAGTCCCCGGCGGGCCCGGCCGGGTCCGCGTCACCTCCGATCATCGCGTGCAAAGGGGCGGGGGCAGGCCTGCTACCCCGATGGTGAGGTGCCGTCACCGGAGCGGGGCCCCGGTGTCCTGGTCCGACACGTCCCGCTTCGTGACGTTCAGGTACGCGACCAGTCCCAGGATCGTCGCGAGGAACAGGGCGCTGGTGAAGACCGTGCCCAGCCCGAGGCCGCCGTCGTTGGGCGCCTGGGACAGGTAGTCGCCCAGCGACGCGCCGGGCAGGGTCACCAGGCCCACCGTCCGGGTCTGGTCGAGCGCCGGGACCAACGCCTGCCCGGCCGCCGGACGGCACACCAGCAGCACGGCGTCGCGGGGCAGCAGGCCCAGGGCCAGGCCGGCCTCCACCTCACCGCGCCGGCTGGTCAACTCGTCGAGTGCGCGGCGGCCCGCCAGCGACGTCGCGGTCATCGCCTCGCCGATCAGGATTCCCGCAACCGGGATGATCGCGATGCCGCGCATCGGCACCAGGCCCGCCAACAGCAGCCCCACCACCACGGCCATGCTGCCCACGACCATCGGCACACCGGCCCACCAGCCTCGGGCACCGCCCGTGACACGCCAACCGGAGGTGCCAGCCGCCACCGCGCCACCCTGGGCAAGGGTTCTTCCGGGGCCATGGCGGTCGGCAGCGGCCGAAGTGGCTTCTCAGGCGACTGCGGTGGCCATCCGGCGTACCGCCTCGGTGATCAGCTCCGGTGCGGTGGCCAGATTCAGCCGGCGTGGCCGCCGCCGGTGCCGAAGGCCAAACCGGAGTTGAGCGCCACCCGAGTAACGCCATGGTCCACGGTGAGGCGAGCCAGATCCCGGGCGATTTCGACCCGTCCAATGCCGCCCGCGTGCTCGCCGCGCGCGCCGCCGACCCCGCCGCCACCGTGGCGGACATCGCCCGGCGAGCTGGCGTCACCGACCGGACGGCGCGACGACACCTCAACGGAACGCCGGTCGGTTAGCAGCCCTCGCCTGCCTCGGACAACCGACCGCATCAGCCTGCGCCTGAGCTGTCAGTCGTCGTCTTCCTCGTCCCGCGCCTGCGAGTACCCGGCGAGCAGGTCCTGAAAGCGGGTGGCGGTGTCGGCGCTGATCCGGCCCCCGTCGGCCGCGTCGGCGACCCGCTCGCTCAGTTCCCGAATCCGTTTGGCTCGGTCCTTGGGCTTGCCCCGGTCCAGATCGGCGAGCTTGTCCCGCAGCTCCTCGGCCGTCTTTGGGTCGATCTCGCTCCGGCTCTCCGCGTTGTCGATCACCGCCGTCAGCTGGGCGGCCAGCTGCCGCAGCGTGACCGGGGTGGGCCCGCCGGTCATTGGCGGAGCGCTACCCGGATCGGACGAATCACCCGGCGCCTCCGACGCCGGCTGCTCGACGGGTGTGACGGCGACCGGTGGCGCGGCGGGCGGATTGTCCGGTTCGCCGCCGAGAGTAAGCATTCCGACCACCCCGACGACGAGGGCGAGGCCGGCCGCGACGAGCACCGCGAGCAGCCGATTCGACCGGCGCGACTGGCCTGCCGGCGATGCGGCGCGCACCGGTCGCGCCGTGGGCAGCGACCGGTCGATCAGCGTGGGCGGGTGCGCGGGCGCGACGGCCGCCCGGCTGGCCGGCAGGGTGGGCAGGACCGCGGTGGGCGGATCGGCCGGCTGGCCGGCGCCGAACCGGGTGGCGAGCTGTGCCGCCGTAGGCCGGCGGGCCGGGTCGGCCGCCAGGCAGGCGAGGCTGAGCTCGGCGATGTCGGTGGGCAGGCCGGGGATGCGCAGCGGCGGTACCGGGGTGCGCCCGGCGTGCACCTCCATCGCGTCCTCCCAGGTCTGCACGGGCAGCGGGGCCCGGCCGGCCAGGGAGCGGTAGAGCAGCGCACCGAGGGCGTAGACGTCGCTGGCCGGGTTGGGCGGGCCGGCGGCCAGCCGCTCCGGGGCGAAGTAGGCCGGGGTGCCCATCAGCAGTTCGCCTGTCTGTCCGGCGAGCGGGTGGTGCGGGCCGGCGAGCGCGGCGATGCCGAAGTCGAGCACCTTGGCGCCGGTGTCGGTGAGCATGACGTTGCCCGGCTTGATGTCGCGGTGCACCACCCCGATCCGGTGTGCGGCGGCGAGCGCCGCGGCGACCTGGCCGGCCATCCGGACCGCCTCCGGCCAGGCGAGCGGGCCGCCGGTGAGCCGATCGGCGAGGTTGCGCCCGTCGACCAGCTCCATCACCAGGTACGGCACCACCGTGCCGCCGGCCAGGGTCGCCTCGCCGTAGTCGTACACCTGGGTGACGTGCGGGTGGGTCAGCCGGGCGGCGGCGCGGGCCTCGCGCTGGATGGTGGCCCGCAGCTGCGGGTCGACGGCGAACTCACCGGCGAGCGCCTTCACGGCAACGGGCCGGCCGAGCACCTCGTCGTCGGCGCGCCACACCTCGGACATCCCGCCGAGGCCGATGCGCTCGCGCAGGACGTACCGATCGTGCAACCGGAGGGTGGGCGTGAACGGCGACATGGCCGTCCAGTCTGCCCGCCCGGCGACACCAGCCATCAACCGCCCTGCCGCCGCCGGGCTGAGCGCGCCGAGGAGACAGCGCTGGGGTACGGCGGCGGTGCTGAAAGGAGCCGCCCGCATCGGCATCGGCTACGCCTGGCGCGGGCACCACCTCACCGCCATCCGCGACCACCACCACATCACCGTCTACACCGCGGACGGCCACCCCATCGGCCATGCCACCACCAACGACACCCGCTACGTCCGCCTCACCCCCACCCCATGACACACGTCCCGGGACACACGTTTGACACACCTCCCGGGACATGACACTCCTGCCACGCTTGACTTGGGCCACGGCTGCACAGCCCGGGCGTGCCGGGGTCGCGCTCTGGGTATCAGGAAGGCGTGGACATGGACCTGGAGCAGTGGCAGGTGTTGGCGGAGCGGCACCGGCAGTGTGATGACAACCCCCGCCGGTGTCGAGACTGCCAGGCCTACTGGCCGTGCTCCTACCGGCTTCGAGCCGATCGCCAGTTGCTCACGACGGTTGGCGAGGGTACCGCGGCGGCTCAGAGCCCGTCCATGATCATCTAGCGCTGCAGGCCGAGCCAGGATCATGTAACAGCGGTGCGGCTCGTTGACGCCTGCACGGAGGTGTTATCACACCCCGGTGAAGGGGCCGTCGTGCCTGATCTTTCCGCGAAGGCCCGCGCGGCAGCGCTAGCAACTATTGCCGACGCGACCGTCGCAGCGTCGGTCGGCAAAGGCCTAAGGATCGCGGCGGCCTGCCCGACCTCGCACCTGGCCGTGGCCGACAGGCGTTGAACGCCCGTGGCCGGGCCTGCCGCTGCCTAACAGCAAGTAAGAAACGGCGCCCCGCGGGCTACCTGGCCAGCAGGACGACCACCATCGCCAAGCACCCGAGCAGTAGGGTCCCTGCGCCGAACACCGCATAGGGCCACCACTCGCCCGAGCGTTGCGGCTGTTGGGGAAGTGGCTGGGTTGGCAGGTTCCAGACGGCGGGTGCGGCGACGCCGTTGTGGCTGCCCGGCCACCGCGGCGGTGGGGTACGAGGTGTCGAACTAACCATAGGGATATCTCCCGACGGGCTTCATGGTGCGCTGTTCGGTCCAGGTACCGGGCGAGATCGCGGGGGTGGTGCGGTTCCGCCCGTTCGTCAGGCCGCGCACCCGACCTTTCCATCATTTACAGGCGTCGCGGGAATGTGGGGCGTTACATCTTCACTCGTCCAGCGCTGCCCCCTTCGCCACCTTCGCCGCACTCACCGTGCGCGACCTTGGCCCGGGTACGGCCAAGGAGCGGCAGGGCGTAGCGGTGGGCACAAGTGATGATCGGTTGCTCCGTTCCGCCGGGGTTGGGGACTTATCAGTCGCACACCACGCCGTCCTTGTTCCGGTCGGTGTACCAGGCGTACTCGGGGTCGAGGCCGCGGTAGTACGGGCCGTAGCCGGCGTTGTTGGCCTCTTTGCAGGTGCCGAATCGCGGGTCGGTCGTGGGCGCGGGTGGAGGCTTCGGCTGGGAGCTGGTGGGCGCCGGCCGTGGCGTGGTGTTGTGGGTGGCGGTCGGATTCGGCCGGGCTGATGACGGGCTCGGCCGCGCCGCGGACGTGGTGGGGGTAGATCGTGTCGGTGTGGGCAGTTGCTGCAGGACGTTCGAGTCGGTGGTGGCGGTCGCGCCGCCGTCGGGGGGTGCAGCGGCGGAGGGGCCGGCCTGGGTGGGGCTGTTTCCGGCGGAGGGGCGGCTCGGTTCGTCGTCGTTGGCGGCGACGATGAAACCCCCCCAGCAGCAGAGACCGAGGAGGACGGAGGCGGCGATCACCCATGGGACCGCCTTCTTCCTGGCTGCTGACGGGGGCTGGTAGACGGGTAGCTGCACGGTGTCACCGTGCGGCGCCTGGTGGGGGTCGGGTGTCATCAGTGGCGGCTTCCCTGTCGGTTGGGTAGGAGACGAATCTGGTAGGCCACGGTCCGGGCCTGACGGGCAGCAGTATTTCTTAGCTTCCCGTGTCGTCGAGGCCCGTGATGAGGAGCACGGGTGTGGCGCCCGCGGCGGGCGGCTCGGTGAGAGCGACCCGCAGCGTCACCTGGTTGGGCGCCGGCGTCGCCGCGCCGCGCTGTACGTCATGTGCGTCCAAACTGCTGCGCCTGGGACGGACCGGGTCCGTGGATGCGGGCGAAGAGCGTGGGCGGCACTTGCACCCCGGCCTGGCCGGGTCAGGGAAGCGGTGGCAGGTCCGCGAGGGCGGTTGGCCGAGGTGGTCTCTGAACGGTGATGCGCCCGATGGCGACCCGCCAGGAGGCCGCCGCACGATCGGCGGCGTAAGCGACTGCCCGGCCTGCGGCTATGGGAGCGGTGGTGATGTCATCGGCCATGACACTCAGGGTCACCTCGCAGGTGTCTGTTTCGATCATGCAGCGAACGGTCGGCGCGATGACGCCTTCCCATCGGTGCTGAAGCTGCGTCAGCTGATCGCGCAGATCGTCAATGAATGCCGGCAGCGAGGCGTCCTCGGGTGCGGTGATCAAAAGGATGAGACTGACCTGAAAGACCTGCACAGAGGATTCACCCCTTCCCGCAATGAGAGCGGGTCCGGTCGGCGACCGCGGCTGCAGGCCCGAGCAGGTCCGACACGCCCTCCCCCAGGTCGGGCTCTGCGCCGCCCCGGGCGGACCCAGTGGCCACGCCCGTACAGCTTCGCGGGTGAAGCGCTGACGGCGGTGGTGATGACCTACTCGTGAAGGTGCTGCAGGTACCAGTCGAATATGGGAACGGTCATGGGTACTTCCTCGATGAGGACGCCGGGTCGCGGCACACCGGCGGTGGTGAACGTCGATTCCTCGATGCCCCGACCGTACATAGAGTACGTGTGAAACACTTCGCCATCAACCTAGAGGAACGCGCTAATCCCGGGCATTTCGGTGCCGCGCATGTCTTCCGTCCAAGGGCCGCCGGTCCACGGTGTTCCTTTCTCCTCGGCCAGCTCATCCTGGGTGCGGAAGGTCACCGTCTTCCCGCTGTGCCACGCCGGTCACCTCGACGCCGAATGGATCTACCTCACCGACCCGGGCGCCGCCGCCATCGCCCTGCGCACCGGCGACGGCACCCGTGTTGACTCCTATCGGCTCGCCGGCTGCCTGACCGCCCAGCGTGGACCGCGGTCCACAGCTGCCCTGCGATCGCCGGCCGGCTGCGGGAGCGCTGCGGTGAACGCCCGCGCCCTCGCCGCGATCAGCGCTGCGGTGATCGCCGTGCTGGTGCTGTGCGCGGGCGGGATCGGCAGTCCGAACCAGTTGCTGGAGTGGGCACAGGGCAGCGATGCGACCAACAGGGCACCTGGCTGTTCTGCCTGCTGTGACTTGTTCAGGTGCCCGGATCTGCCGCCGACCGCGCGTGACATGACAGCCTCGGACGACTATCCGAACCGGTCAGCGAGCTTCGTCAGCTTGCTGACGTACGCCGGCCAGTCATAGTCGTGGGGGATGTTGCTGTTCTTCCGCTGCCAACCGATCGCTCCGTCGTGCTGCTCGCGCATGAGGTCTTCGTGACCGGCGTGACGGACGAGGTCGCAGCTCACATGGATCATGATCCTGTGGGCCCATCTTCAGCTGGAAGACGTGAAGGCCCTACGCTCTGATCCGGGCGCCCGCCGCGCACCAGTAAGGACCACAATGGCCGCGCCGGCTTCACCATAAGCCACCCGCCCAGGGAAGCTTGGCTTCTTGTTGAGGTGCGAACCGGGGCCAGGTGCATCCGCCCTCCGAACCGGCTGCGCCATACCCGCGGCTCGCGGTTGACCAGCGCGCGAGCCTACCGACTCCATCGGCAATCGCACACGAAGAGCTACTTTCGTCCGTCTCGGACGAAAGTTCGGTTGAGTCGAAGGAAAGCTATAGACACGTCTACATGTCTTTTGTAGCGTCGGCCAGGTCGATGGTGTTTCGTCGCGGTTAACCGCGACGTTGGCGGCCCTGGCTGCCGGCCGACATCTGACCGCACCTGTCCCCCTACCCCTCTCCTCCGCCCCGTTCCCGACCACGCAGCCGCAGGCCGTCGGCAACCTGCTCGACGCCGCGGTGGCGGCGTGCGTCGCGACGGGCGACTCAGCCATGCCCGCACAGGTCCATCAAGGAGTTGTTGGCTTCCTCGACCTGCCCCGACCAGTCCCGAGCAAGGAGAGGCAGATGAAGAGACGACTCGCGCTCGCAGTAGCGGGTCTGACGACCATCGCGCTCGTCGCTACCCCCACCGTCGCGACGGCCGCGCCGACCAGCCCGCCGCCCGAGAGCGACTTCCAGAAGGTGACCCTCAACGACAACCCGGGCGAGCCGATGGACCTCGCGGTGCTGCCCGACCGCCGGGTGCTGCACGTGACCCGCGCCGGTGAGGTCCGGCTGCACGACCCGGACACCGGCCGCAACACGATCGCCGCGACCCTGGACGTCTACCGGCACGACGAGGAGGGCCTGCAGAACGTCGCGATCGACCCGAACTTCGGCAAGGCCGGCAACAACTGGGTCTACCTGTACTACTCCCCGCCCATGAACACCCCGGTCGACGACCCGTCGACGCCGAACGTCAACGAGGGCGACGCACCGGCCTGGGGCACCGCCGCGGACTTCGCGAAGTTCAAGGGCGCTCTCCGGCTATCCCGGTTCCGGCTGGTCAAGGACAAGCTGGACCTCACCACCGAGCAGCAGATCCTCGACGTACCGGTCGACCGGGGCATCTGCTGCCACGTCGGCGGCGACATCGGCTTCGACGCCGAGGGCAATCTGTACCTGTCCACCGGCGACGACACCAACCCCTTCGAGTCCGGTGGCTACGCGCCGCTGGACGAGCGCCCGGGCCGAAACCCGGCATACGACGCGCAGCGCACCTCGGCCAACACCAACGACCTGCGCGGCAAGATCCTGCGCGTCAAGGTCGGTGTCAACGGCGGGTACAGCATCCCGGACGGGAACCTGTTCCCGCAGGGCACGGCCGGCACCCGTCCGGAGATCTACCTGATGGGCCTGCGCAACCCGTTCCGGATCGAGCTGAACCGCGAGACCGGCGACCTGTACGTCGCCGACTACTCGCCGGACGCGCGCCAGGCGGACCCGCTGCGCGGGCCGGCCGGGCACGGCAAGTGGCTCGCCGCCCGCGAGGCCGGCAACTACGGGTGGCCCTACTGCGCCACCGCGGCGCTGCCGTACACCGACTACGACTTCGCGACGGGCGTGTCCGGGGCGCCGTTCAACTGCTCCGCGCCGGTCAACGAGTCGCCGCACAACACCGGCCTGCGGGAACTGCCGCCGGTGGCGCAGCCGCAGGTGTGGTACACCTACGGCCAGTCGGCGCAGTTCCCCGAGCTGGGCACCGGCGGCATCGGCCCGATGGCCGGGCCGGCGTACCAGTTCAGCCCGCCAGGGACGCAGGGACACGCGCCGGTGGCGTGGCCGGCCTACTACGACGGCGTCCCGCTCCTGGCCGAGTGGACCCGCGACTACGTGAAGGGCCTGCGGCTGGACGCCGGCGGCGACCTGACCGGAATCGAGCCGGTGCTGCCGTCGTTCACGTTCGACAACCCGATGGACCTGGAGTTCGGTCCGGACGGGGCGCTGTACGTGCTGGAGTACGGCGACGGCTACTTCAGTGAGAACCAGGACGCGCAGCTGGCCCGGATCGACTACACGGGCTGGACGGGCAACCACACTCCGGCGCCGCAGGTCTCGGCCACGCCCACCGCCGGGCTCGCGCCGCTGACCGTCACGTTCTCCAGCGACGGCACCACGGACTACGACGGCGACCGGCTGAAGTATGCGTGGGACTTCGACAACGACGGCAAGGTCGACTCGCGCGCGGCGAACCCGACGTTCACGTACCGGGACAACGGGCTCTACAACGCCACCCTGCGGGTGACCGACCCGGGTGGGCTCTCGGCCGCCGCGTCGGTGCGGGTGGTGGTCGGTAACGCCCCGCCGGTGGTGGAGCTCGTCAAGCCGGTCGCGGGCCAGCCCTTCGCCTTCGGCGACACCGTGCAGTTCGAGGTACGGGTGACCGACGACCAGCCGGTGGACTGCTCCCGGGTCAGCGTCACGTACATCCTCGGCCACGACACCCACGGGCACCCGCAGACCACCGCGAACGGCTGCACCGGCTCGATCCAGACGACGGTGCCGTCCGGTCACGACCCGGCGACCGACCACCTGACCGGGGTGTTCGTCGCGTCCTACACCGACCCCGGCGGTGACGGCCTGCCGTCCCTGACCGGCACCGATGAGGTCGTCCTCGTCCCCAGCGCATAACGTTCGAGAAGGAGAGACCATGTGTTACGGACATGACGGGATGGCCGCGCTGCGGCGCTCCGTCGACCGGCGCAGCCTGCTGCGCGGCACGCTGGCCGCCGTCGGCGTCGGGCTCGCCTCGTCCGGCCTCGGCGCGACGGCCGCGTCGGCCACCGCCCACCGGACCGGACGGCACCACGTACCCCCGGGTCTGATCAGCATCCAGCTGTGGACCGTGCGCGACGCCCTGTGGGGTGCGCCCGGCTACGACGCCACCCTCACCCACCTGGCCCGGATCGGATATCCGCGCGTGGAGCTGGCGCTCGGCTACTTCGGTCGGACCGCCGCCCAGCTGCGCCAGTTCCTGGACGGCATCGGCATCAGGGCCAGCTCCAGCCACGACGGGATCAGCGGTACTGCTGCGGAGCTGGAGCAGAAGGTCCAGAACGCGGTCACCCTGGGCCAGCAGTTCATGGTGGTGCCTTACCTGTACTCCGAAAGCACGGACGACTGGAAACGCTGGGCGGAGCAGATGAACGTCGAGGCCGCCGCGGCGCGGGCAGCCGGCCTGCGCTACGGCTACCACAACCACGCCCACGAGTTCACCATCGACCTCGGCGGCGGCAAGCGGCCGTGGGACGTGCTGACCGCCGAACTCGACCCGAAACTCGTGCACCTGGAGGTCGACCTCTACTGGGCGGTCACCGGCGGCATCACCTCCGGCGACGGCGTCGCGGACCCCGAGGGCTTCACCCTCGACGTCATCCGCTCCGCGCCGCAGCGCGTCCTGCAGTACCACGTCAAGGACCGGGACGAGACCACCGGCGACATGGCCGACCTCGGTACCGGGACCGTCGACTTCGCCCGGATCTTTCGCGAGCACTCGGTCCTGGAATACATCGTCGAGAACGACACGCCCGACGTGACACCGCAGCAGACGGCCGAGATCGGCTACCGCTACCTGCGCAAGCTGCGGTTCTGAGGAACCGCCGACGGGAGTGCTGACGGGCACCAGGGCCGGCGGCCGGAAATCTCGGCTCTGGTGCCCGACCAGCATTTATTGTCGATATAAAACTGACCGCGATAACCACTCCCTCTTCGCGAGGAGAGTGGTTATCGGCATGCCATGAAACGGCAGCAAGAAATGCGCCAACGCCGAATGCGGGCGCCGTCAGAATATTGACCTGCCAAAATTGATCTCGTAGGGTTCAGGGCACGTGGAAAGCGCTTTCTTACCACCGACCCTCGCCAAGGAGCGCGTGTATGAGACGCCAACGCACGCTACTGTTCGCCCTGCTCGTGGCCGTCACACTTCTGTTGCCGAGCACCGCAGCGACCGCCGCCGAATCCGCGACCGCCGCCAATTACCGGGTGCTGGTCTTCTCCAAGGTCACGAACTTCTACCATGACTCCATCCCGGCCGGCGTCGCCGCCATCCGGCAGCTCGGAGACCAACAGGGATTCGCCGTCGAGGCGACCACCGACGCGGGCGCGTTCACCGACGCCAACCTCGCCCGCTTCGACGCTCTCGTGTTCAACAACACCAACTCCACCCCGGCGTCCGGCGACCTCCTCGACGCCGACCAGCGGGCCGCGCTGCAGAGGTTCATCCGTAACGGCGGTGGCTGGGTCGGCCTGCACGCCGCGTCGGCGAGCGAGCGGAACTGGACCTGGTACGAGGGACTGGTCGGGACCATCTTCGACCAGCACCCGGACTTCTCCGCCACGGACGGCACCTTCCCGGGCCGGATCAAGGTCCTCGACCACGCCCACCCGTCCACGAAGGACCTGCCGGAGCTCTGGGAGCGCAGCGAGGAGTGGTACAACTGGCGGACCAACCCCACCGGCAAGGTCCACACGCTCGCCCAGATCAAGGTGCGCGACGGCATTCCCGGGCTCGACGAGGGCACCGACCATGCCTACTCGTGGTGCCAGAACTACGACGGCGGGCGCTCCTGGTTCACCGCTGGCGGGCACAGCTCCTCGTCGTTCCAGGAGCCGGCCTTCCTCGCGCACCTGCTGGGCGGCATCAAGTGGGCCGCCGGCGCCGCCCCCGGTGACTGCGGCGCCACCAGGACCACCAACTTCGAGCGGATCCCCCTGGTCAACCAGGACCTCTCCGACCCGTTCGAACTGGCAGTGGCGCCCGACCGCCGGGTCTTCTACATCGAGCGCACCGGCGCACTGAAGGTCGTCAACCAGGACACCCTCGCGGTCACCACCCTGCTGGACTTCGCCTACACGCCGGCGCAGACCAGTCAGTCCGACGGCCTACTCGGCATGACTCTGGACCGACACTTCGCCAACAACAACTGGCTCTATCTGCTCTGGTCCGACCGGGTGGAGAAGCAGCTGAACCTGTCCCGCTTCACCGTCGACGGCGACAGCGTCAGTCTCGCCTCGGAGAAGCGCCTGCTCACGATCCCGACCTGGCGCGGTGAGGCTCGCGCCAACTCGCACATGGGCGGCTCGGTGACGATGGACCAGCAGGGCAACCTGTACGCCGCGATCGGTGACAACACCGACCCCTTCGAGTCCAGCGGCTTCACCCCGATCGACGAGCGGACCGGCCGTCGCGCGTACGACGCCCAGGGCACCGCCGGCAACACCAACGACCTGCGCGGCAAGATCCTGCGGATCAAGCCCCTGCCCAACGGCAAGTACGCCATTCCCGACGGCAACCTGTTCGCCCCGGGCACGGCCCGCACCAAGCCCGAGATCTATGCGATGGGTATGCGGAACCCGTTCCGCATCACCGTCGACTCCAAGACGAACGCGCTGCTCATCGCCGACTACGGCCCCGACGCCCGGTCCGCCAACCCGGCCCGCGGGCCGGAGGGCACGGTCGAGTTCAACCGGATCACCAGCGCCGGCAACTACGGCTGGCCCTACTGCATCGGCAACAACATCCCGTTCAACGACTACGACTTCGCCACCGCCACCTCGGGGCCGAAGTTCGACTGCGCCGCGCCGGTCAACGACTCCCCCAACAACACCGGCCTGACCAACCTCCCGGCAACCCGGCCGGCCCTGGTCTCGTACGCCTACTCGGCCTCCCCGCAGTTCCCGGAGCTGGGCACGGGCGGCGGCGGCCCCATGAGCGGGCCCGTCTACGACTACGACCCGTCCAACAAGCGGCTGACCAAGTTCCCCCAGTACTACGAGGGCAAGTGGATCGTCTACGAGCTGACCCGCAGGTGGTTCAAGACGCTGTCGATCCACGACACCGCCCAGACCTTCAGCGATCCCCGCTTCGGCCCCACCAACGCCGGTGACCTGCAGTCCATCAACGGGATCCTCGGCAACATGTCGTGGATCCAGCCGTTCGAGGCGGAGTTCGGGCCGGACGGCTCCCTCTACGTCATCGACTTCGGCGAGGGCAGCGGCAGCGGTCGGGGCGGCAGCAACGAGGGCGCCGGCATCTACCGCATCGACTACGTCGCCAACAGCCGGCCGCCGGTGGCCAAGCTGGCCGTCGACAAGGACAGCGGCCCGGCGCCACTGACCGTCGCCTTCTCCAGCACCGGCTCCAGCGGGCCGGACGGCGCCGCGATCCAGTACGCCTGGGACTTCGACGGCAACGGCAGCGTCGACTCCACCGCCGCCAACCCCAGCCACACCTACAGCACACCGGGGCGCTTCACCGCCCGGCTCACCGTCACCGCCACCAACGGGCAGACCGCCGTCGCCGTACAGGAGATCACGGCCGGCAACACGCGCCCGACGGTGACCCTCAGCGTCCCCGACGGGGCCTTCTTCGATTTCGGTGACCGCATCCCGTACACGGTGACGGTCACCGACCCGGAGGAGAGCACCATCGATTGCTCCAAGGTGGTCGTGCAGACCCAGCTCGGCCATGACTCACACGCCCACCCGCTGGACAACTACGTCGGGTGCGCCGGGGTGGCAGTGACCGAGAGCAACGGCGGCGACGGGCACGGCCCGGGACAGAACCTCTACACGCTGCTCTCCGCCCAGTACACCGACGGCGGGGCGAACGGGGCACCGAAACTGGTCGGCTCGACCCGGGCCGAGCTGCAGACCAAGAGCAAGGAGGCCGAGCACTTCGACGGCCAGAGCGGCATCCAGGTCCTCGACCGCGCGACAGCGAGCGCCGGCAAGCGCATCGGCGACATCGACAACGGCGAGTGGATCAACTTCGGCCCGGTCAACCTCCGCAACATCGACTCGGTCACCTTCGGAGTCGCCTCGGGCAGCAGCGGCGGCGACATCGAGATCAGGGCCGACTCCCCCACCGGCCAGCTCCTCGGCCGGGCCACCATCGGCGGCACCGGCGGCTGGGACAACGTCGTCTCGCCCACCGTCGAGCTGACCGATCCGGGCCGCACGACCACCCTCTACCTCGTCTTCCTCAACCCGAACCAAACGGGTGGCACCCCCGACCTGATGGCACTGGACTGGCTGCGCTTCAACGGCGCCGGGGTACGCGAACAGACCGACGCCACCGTTTCGGCCTCGGCCACGCCCACCACCGGCACCGCGCCGCTGGAGGTCGCCTTCGCCGGGACAGCCTCGCCGGCGGCTGGGCGCACCATCACGGATCACGCGTGGAACTTCGGCGACAACTCAGCCGTCGTGCACGGGTCGTCGGCCAGTCACACGTACGCCCGCCGAGGCACGTACACGGCACGACTGACCGTCACCGACAGCGTCGGGGCGACGACGTCCTCGATCGTGGTCGTGACGGTGAGCTGAGCGTCACGGGTGGCGGGGCGCAACGCCGCCCCGCCACCACCGACCCGGCGCGGCCCCGACAGCCTCCAGCAACCGCCATCCGTGGCGCTGCACTCGGTGGCCTGACCACCTGCCCCTCCGACTTCCGGGAGACAAACGATGAACTCCAGCTCCGCCCGCCCGTCCCACCATCGACCGCGAGCCCGTCACCTCGCCGTGTTGCTCGCGGCGACACTCCTGCCGCTCACCGCGGCTCCGGCGTCGGCCGCCGAACCCGACACGTCCGCCGCGGAACAGGTCGCCGCCGACCTCTGCCCGTGGGGCTACACCACCTCGTCCACGGTCTTCTTCGGCCGTGCCGGCGCCGACTCAGGCGTACCCAACCGCGACCTCGGCAACGGGTGCACCATCCTGGACGCCGTCTGGGCGAAGGCCCCGTTCGCCGACCACGGCAGCTTCGTGAGCACTGTCAGCGGCCTGACCAAAACGCTCCGGCAGGACGACGTCATCACACCGGAGGAGAGCGCGAGCATCGTACGAGCGGCGGCCGGCTCCGAGATCGGCACACCGCAGCCGGCATCGGGGACCCGCGCGCTACCCGACGACCGCATCGGCCTCGTCCTCTACACGGTCCGGGCCACCATGTCGAGCGCACCCGAAGCCACCCTCGGCGCGCTCGCCGCCTGCGGCTACCGCAACGCGGAACCCTCGGGCGCGGTCAACAACTTCTACGGCAGGACGGCCACCGCGCTCGCGCCCCTGGTGGCCGACGCCGGACTGTCCGTTCCCTCCATCGGGATCGGCCTCGGCGACCTCCAGAACAACCTCGACGGCGTCATCGCCAACGCCAAGGCGTTCGGCGCGAAGTACGTCCGCATCTCCGGATCGGGCTCCTGGACCCTCGCCGACTACTCCAGGGTGGCCGTGACCCTCAACACCGTCGGCGCCACGCTCAAGCAGGCCGGCATCACCGTCGCGTACCACAACCACGGCTTCGAGTTCACCGCCCAGAACGGCGTACGCGGCTACGACGTGCTGGTCCGCGAGACCGACCCGAACCTGGTGGCGATGGAGCTCGACCTCTACTGGGCGGCCAGCGTCGGCGTCGACCCGGTGGAGCTGATCAAGCAGTACCCGGGCCGGTTCTCGCTGTTCCACGTCAAGGACATGGCCGCCGACGGCTCCTTCGCCGACGTGGGCGAGGGCACCATCGACTTCGCCCGCATCTTCGCCTACAGCCAGATGAGCGGCGTCGGCCTCTACCTGACCGAGAACGACAGCCCCCGCCCGGACGGCGTCTCGTCCGCCTGCGACAGCTACGCAAACCTCCGCACCCTGCGCTACTGACAACTCCCACAGATTCGCCCGCTCCGGCCGACCCGCCGGGTCGGCCGGAGCGGGCGATCTTCTGCCTAGCGCCGCCGTCGGCTTCCTCAAGACAATTCGGTGCGCCTACCCGTCACGACCCCGTCTACCGCAGGCATGGGGGTTCGTGTCGGCGGGGCGACACGACCCATTGCCCCACCGCCGATGGCGCTCGGCGCGACTCTGTGAAGATCAGGCAAGTTTAGCTGCGTTGGTGTTGGTGACCTCCCTGGCGCCGCCGAGGAGGTCACCAAGCAAAGGGCCTAATCAGGTGCTTGGGGAGCAGCGTTCCAGACAGGCGGAACCGCCGCCGACACCAGTACGGCCACCCACACCGCTATGCATGGATCGACGCCGCTCCTGCCCCCTGGACTGGTCGAGGTTGCGTACGCAGGATGCGGCGGGAACGCTCAGCGGCCGAGTTCGCCGCGGGTTGAATCCTTGTCCGTCTTTACGGCACACGCCGAGGCAGCGGTCGACTGTGGTTCGGGTGCGGAGGGCGCCGACCTCGCCGGCACCCTTGAGTAACTCGCAACGTTCGTGGTGCCATGCCTACCGGCGCCGTCCCCGCGCGGCGCCAACGACGGTCTCGCCCGTCGCCGGAGTGGGTCATCCCTCAGCAGTGGGTCGGCTATGCACCACCAGCTCATCGATCTCCAACCGTCCGACGCGCAGCTCCCGCACGACCGCCCGGCGGATCGCTAGCCGCCCGATGACCAGCGCCCCGACGGCCACGGCCCCGACGGCCAGCGCCCCCACGGCGAGGGCACCGAGCGACGCCGCCCCCGCAGCCCGCGCGCCTGTCGCCGCCGCGCCCGTCGCCACCGCGCCGTTGGCGCGCGTCCCGGTCAATCGCATCAGGCGTACCTCTCGCTTCATCCCCCCATTGTCCGCGTACCGCCGGCCGCCCGCTCCCCACAGACCCGAGACCCGCCCACAAAGGCTGACGCACCCACAGCCGCGACTTCGGCGGCGCAACCGAGGCCCGATCCCGGCATACCGGCGGTCCAACTCCCCATGCCACCGATCAAACTCGACGCCGGTCACAGGAGGACCAACGAACGCGAGCCGAACTCGGCTCGGCCTCGGTTGATTCGAGCTCGGCCCACTCGCTCGGCATGTGCTCGGCGATCAGCGCATGCAACCGGGTAACACCCTCAAGTCCCTCGGGTAGCCGCTTGCGGGCCAGCTTCGACCCTCGATCGTCGACGAGCTCCACGTCGTGATGGTCCTCGGCCCAATCGTCTCCCAGGAACAGCATCTCGCCTTCTTCCTCGACAAACCATGTCGGTCACGGCAGCGTGGAAGAGACCCCAGCGATCTAATGGCCAAGTGCTCACCGCACACAAGCGGGGCACGTCATCCCATCAGCTGTCCAGCCTCCTCACGACCAGCGGGCGCACGGTCTGCCGCAAGACCTTGAAGGCCTGATGAGAAGAGTGCTGACCCGCCAGCCGCTACCGGAGCCATCCTGCGCCAGCAGGCTGACAGAACCCAATAGATGAGTGCGTTCACACTCACCGAACTCGGTCAGACTCTAGGAGGGGAATCGTCCTCGCTCGGGCGGCCCAGGCATCGACGATGCGGTCCAGGGTGCGCCTGCCCCACCGGCTCATCGTCGGGTTGGAGTCGAGGTAGTACCAGACCAGCCCCATCGCCTGCTGGAACGCCCAAGCCATCCCGCGCCGCCACTGGACGTCGCCGCATCCGAGCTCACGGCGGAGGATGCCGCGCTGGGTCTCGTCGAGGAGGTGCCAGGCCGCCACGAGGTCGAGCGCCGGGTCCGCCGGGCCGAAGCCGCCGCCGTCCAGGACGCCGACGAGACGGCCGTCTTCGACGAGGACGTTGGGCGGGATGAGGTCGCGGTGGCACATCGCGTCCTCGTCGACCTCGGGCAGCGTCCGAAGCTCCGCCCAGATCCGCCGCAGGAGGGGTACGTCGAGCAGGTCCTCGCTCTGCCGGAAGCATGTCTCGAGCCACTCGTCGTGGTCCGGAAGGTGCCCGCCGCGACCGACGCCGTCGAAACGTCGCCCACGGATGTCGTCGGCGCGCATCCCGGCGATGAGCTCGGCCAGGTCATGGGCGAACGCGTTCGACCCTGCGGGGTCCTCGACCGTCGCGTCGTGGCCGGACAGCCAGGTCTGGACGCTCCACGGCAGCGGATAGCCCGCGCCCGGCTCCCCGATCGCCACCGGCTCCGGGGTGGGCACGGTGGCGGCGTCGGCCAGTTCACGCGCGGCCTCGGCCTCGGCCGCCAGCAACGCGCGGGCCTGCGCCGGGTCGTGACCGACCAGCGGGAAGCGGGCGGCCAGGTCGTCGCCGATCCGGAAGATCGCGTTCACGGTCCCGGGCGTGCGCAGCTCGGTGACCGGCAGTCCGCGCCACTGAGGGAACTGCACCTCGACCAGCCGGCGGACGGTCTGCGCGTCTACGTGGAGCTGGTCGGCGTGCATCGTCATGCCGCCATCCTCCCGTCGGCGACCGCGGGTGTCCTCCGACTTTCGCGCGGCAGGCTCGGCGCCGTCATTGCCCGGCCAGCCGCCAGCGCCCGGTCGAGACGACGTCCACCTTGTCGCCGCGGACCCGGATCGCGGAGTCGTCGTCGAGCAGGTAGAGCGGGAAGTCCACGCTCGCCGCCAGCCGGTCCGCCCATGCCTCGTCGCGGTTGCGGAAGGACGGGGAGTCGAGGTGCGGCTTGACGTACCAGTCGAACAGCGGGCAGGCCGGCTTGATCCGCTCCTCGCCGACGAGGTGGAGGTCGGCTAGGTCACCGAGCAGGTCGGCCGCCCGCTCGTCGAAGCGCCGGCTGAAGATCATCGAGCCAGCGCTGGTGCCGACGTACACCTTCTCGCGCAGCAGCCTCGGGAACGCCTGGGACAGGCCGGCGCGGGCGATGCTCTGAGCGAGATGGAACTGGTTGCCGCCGGTGACCCACCAGACGTCGGCCCGGCCCAGACGTCCCTCCAGCACGTCCCGCGTCAGGCCGTTGAGGTCGAGCACGTCGAGCTCGCCCCAGCCCATGCCGTGCAGGTCGGCGAGCGCCTCGACGAACCAGCCGTGGTCGCCGGGTTCGCCCAGCGAGGCGGTCACGATCGCGGCGACCCGGGCCTCGGCGCAGGGCTTGCCCAGCAACTCCGCAAACGCCTGTCGCAGTGTGTCGTTGGCCAGTCCGTTCGAGGTCAGCAGCATCCGCACGGCCCCGATTCTGTCGCACGCCGGCCAGAGACGGCGTGGCCCGCCGGTCAGGCGGTGAACAACTCGGCGATCTGGCGACCAGCGTGTTGACGAAGGCGTCCGGTAGGCCGCGATGCCGCCACCCCAAAGGTCCACACACAGCGGAACAGCTCGAGCCCGACCGGGTGCCGTTGCCTTCTCCTCGCAGCAGCACCACACAGCCGGGTGCCTCGTCAGGACTTTGACGCGGCCGGTCGCACGTCCGCACATCGGCATGACCGAGCGGATCGCGGCGGATCCGGATGCCGTCGCCCAGAGATCTCGGACGTCGTCCGACACGAGGTCGGTGGCCGTCACTCAACAGGCAGAGCACCGGCGTTCGACGGAGGTTGAGGGTTCGAGACCCCCGGCCATCCGGCGCCTCAGGGCTGCCGGCCGACATGGCGGCAGCAGCGGATGGCTGGCGCCGCCGATGGTGTGGCAACGGTCCGGCTACCCGGCTGCCGCCGGCGCCCGTGCGGCCGTGTTCTCGGCTGCCGCGGCTCTACGTTCGACCAGCAGGAATAGCGCCACGAGGCTGATCAGCCCCCCGGCTACGCAGGTGAGGAACGTGCCGGTTGCGTGGGCGGCGAAGGTTTGGCCGGTGGGCGCCCACTGATCGCCGGACAGGATGGTGGGCATGCTGAGGAAACCGGTGCCGACCATGCCGCCGGCACCGAGCCACGTCGCGATCAGGGGCAGCGTGAACCGCCGCTCCTTGCCCCATCTGTGGACGAGCACGAGTACGCCCAGGACAGCGCACAAGATCTGCATCGCCGCCACAACGTCGCCGAGCCGCAGCCAGACGTCCCGCGGCCCGGGGTGCAGCCCGACGGTAGCGCCGAACGCCCAGGACAGCCGCAGGCCGGCCAGGCCGGTGGCCAATACTGCGGCTGCCCACGCCAACGGAACCTGCGCCAGGTGCGTTGAACCCGCCGGCACCTGCCCCACGGTGCCCAGCAGAGCAGTGCGGAACCGGGCCCACGCGTAGACCGGGAAGGCGACCGCGAGTCCGGCGCCCAGCACGATGAAGCTGCCGTAGACGATGACGAAGGTCCACGGCTCGAGTGTCGGTTCAGTGCCATCTGCAGCCGTGGCCGGGGGTGCCCACCAACCGGCAGCCACGAATACCGCGGCCGCCGGCATGAGGACGATGAACGGAGCGAGCAGCCCGGCGCCGACCCACATCGGCACAGCGATCAGCCAAAGTGGGATGCGCATCCCCCAGGAACGTACCGTGGCCAGCGCCACGATCGCCCCCACGATGCCGAGGCCAGCGGTACTGATGTTGCCGGCCATCCAGTCAGCACGGGAGAGTCCGCGCATCTCGCTGATGCCGACCGAACTTCCGGCGATCCAGGCAACCTTCAGCAACGTGTAGGTCAACGCCGCACCGAACGCCGCATAACCAGCGATTCGCCCCGCCTTCACCGCACCCCCCGGATGGTCGACGCTGCGGATCCGCAGACTTCAGTGATTGCGATAAGCATTGCCGAGCAACAGTGTGAGAGCGCTGAGTGAGACTGAGACCGATTACAGCCGAGGACAATTACCGTCCCGGGCCGAAACTTGTCAAGGCCGGTGGGACCAGTGGGTGTTACGCCGCTGTCGGGACGCGACCCGGTGGCGACGGGCGATCATCGGGCCAGCGTGCGCCGGTGCCAGTAGTTGGCCGCGACCGCGAGAACGAGCGGCCCCCACGCCAGCAGCGGGACGTAGAGTGACACGATCCCCGGCCCGGGCGGGGTCCGCTCGACATCGTGCTGCCCGACCAACACCGGTCCCCGATCGACAAAGTGAAAAGTCATGTTGAGCACGGCGTACAGGCAGAGTCCGATGACCAGCGAAGCCCCGACCAGCGCGGGGACCGCGGCCGCCCGGGCTGGAATGGTCCGACCACGGACGCCGGGCACCCAGCCGGGGATTCGCTCACCCCAGTGGTGGACGAGGCCGAGGGTGAGCAGCGCGAGCCCCATGGACAGGCCGGAGAGCAGGAGGAGGTACCAGCCCCCGTTCGCCATGCTGACCGTGCCGTCAATTGCGGCGGTAGCGCGCCAGATCGTCGATGGCAACACGCAGAGCGGCACGGCATAGGCCGCCCACACCGCCCAGCGCGGCGCGGCCGTCGAGTCCCGACTTGTCGTTGACTTTTGCATGGCTCTCCCTCGTTCTGGGCCTGAAGCCATGCTCGTAGACCAGACCTGACCCGGAATCCACCACGGGAGCTAGCACCGTCCCCCGGCGGAGGGAGAACGAACCGCGCTTCTGGGTCAGCCCCGCGCACTTCGCAGCGTGACCGGTCCTCAGCGAGTCGTGGTATGCGTCGACGATCCGGGCCACGCGTCGCGCGTGCATGTCGGCTTCGGCCTCGGCGGGCAGGTCTGCACATTGACCATGGTCGCCGGTCATCCGCTGCCCGCCGTCCTTACCGCCGGGGGTCGATCTCTCCCGGCCGGCCGAACTCGGGTTGATGTTGGATGGTCACAACTCGCCTCTTTCGCGTCTGGCAGCTGCGGTGAAGCTTCTGGCGGTGCCTCTCGGGATGGGGCGTCGCCGTATCGGCGTCTCCGGCGGAACGGGCGTCCGGGGTCTGTTGCGTTGCCCGTGTTCAAGGACCGAGGCAGGCTTGACGGGTGAAGCGGTCGAGTCCTCGTCGTCCCTGGTCGCCGCCGCCGAAGTCG
>NZ_JBEXIK010000037.1:0-65795 GCF_040608515.1 Micromonospora sp. NPDC005173 | reverse complement strand
GTCCTCGGCCACGTCGGGCGCGGTCAGCAACGGTTCGGGCAGCCACGGCCCGACGTAGGACTCCTTACGCCGATCGAGCGCACGCAGCCGGTCCAGCGCCTGCCGGGTGACGATCCGCACCAGGTAGGCGCGCTTCTCCCGGACGGTGGCCAGATCGACGCCCACCCAGCGCAGCCAGGTCTCCTGCAGGACGTCCTCCGCGTCTGCGGCCGAGCCGAGCATCTCGTAGGCGACGGTGAACAACAGATTGCGATGGGCAACGAACACCTCGGTCGCCGAATCCATGCAGTCCACGCGGTCGACACGATCGAGCAGCTCAGCTGTGTCCGTCGTTCCTGCGCTGCGCTGGCTCCTGCCCGGCTCCTGCCTGTTCAACCTTGGTCCTGCCACACGCACTAGACGCCGCTGCCCACCGTTTTGTAACAGCCACGAGCGATGACCCACGTCATACACCCGCGCTGTTACAGGGCTCGGGTCGCCGACGTCTTGTGATCGTCAGAACGCCGCACGAACGCTCCGCGCGGCACGCAACACCACGAGTGAGGACGAAGTCATGGCAACCACGAAAGCACAGGCCCCGGCAGCCGATTCGCGCCGCTGGGCCGCGCTGTTCTTCATAGGGTTGGCCCAGCTCATGATCGTTCTGGATGGGACGGTCGTGAACATCGCGCTGCCGTCGCTCCAGCGGGATCTGGGGATCTCCGACGGCGACCGGCAGTGGATCATCACCGCGTACACGCTGGCGTTCGGCAGCCTGCTGCTGCTCGGCGGCCGGATCGCCGACTACACCGGCCGCAAGCGGACCTTCCTGATCGGACTGCTCGGCTTCGCCGGCGCGTCGGCACTCGGCGGCGCGGCGGACAACTTCGAGATGCTGCTGAGCGCCCGTGCCCTGCAGGGCGGGTTCGCCGCGCTGCTCGGGCCGTCCGCGCTGTCGCTGCTGACCGTGACGTTCACTCAGCCCAAGGAGCGCGCCAAGGCGTTCGGGATCTGGGGCGCCATCACCGCCGTGGGTGGCGCGATCGGGCTGCTGGCCGGCGGGGCACTGACCGACTACCTGGACTGGCGCTGGTGCCTGTACGTCAGCGTCCCGATCGCCCTGATCGCGGTGGTCGGCGGGTACGCGATGCTGGCCGAGTCGCGGAGCGGGGGCAGGGCCCAGTTCGACATCCCGGGCGTGCTGCTGGTGACCGGCGGGCTGGTCGCGATCGTGTACGGCACGAGCCAGGCGGAGTCCGACGGCTGGGGCTCGGCGAGGGTCATCGGTCTGCTGGCCGGGGGCGCGGTGCTGCTCGCCGCGTTCGCCTTCGTCGAGAGCCGGGTGTCGCAGCCAATGCTGCCGCCCCGCCTGATCGCCAACCGAACCCGCGGCGGCGCCTATCTGAGCGTGGGACTGGCCATGGTCGGAATGTTCGGGGCGTTCCTCTTCATGACCTACTACCTGCAGGTCGTCAAGGAATACTCGCCGATCAGGACGGGCGTGGCCTTCCTCCCGATGACCGTGGCGGTCCTGATGTCGGCCGGCGGGCTCGCCACCCGGCTGCTGCCCAAGGTCCCGCCGCGGATGCTGATCGTGCCGGGCATGCTGCTCATCGCCTCCGGCATGCTGTGGCTGCGCACCATGGAGACCGACACCGCCTACGTCGAGGGCGTGCTGGTCTCGGGACTCCTGCTCGGCTTCGGGGCGGGCATGATCATGCCGGTGGCCTTCAACTACGCCACCCACGGCGTCGACCAGCGCGACGCGGGCGTCGCCTCGGCCAGCGTCAACACCGCGCAGCAGATCAGCAGCTCGATCGGAACCGCGCTGCTCAACACCATCGCCACCAGCGCGACCGCGGGCTACTTGGCCTCGCATGCCTCGCAGGGCAGGAGCCCGGCCTTCGCCAAGGAGGCGATGCTGGAAGGTTTCGTGACAGCCGGCACCTGGGCCGCATGGATCCTCCTGGCCGGTGCGCTGATCGTCGCTGTCCTGATGAACACCCCGCGCCCCGAACACCAGGCGGTCACCGAGGACGCCGAGAGCGCCGAGCCGGTGCTCACTCACCCCTGATCCCTCCGGCGGAGGTCCACAGCGCCACCGGTCAGCCGCGATTCATGGATCTCGACCGGGTCGACCTCGCCTGACAGGCACCACCCGACGAGCCCGCCGATCCCTCAGCGATCGACCGGGCTCGTCGGCTTGAACCCGGCCGCGCCGACGGGCGCCGGCCGGCCCGGGATACTTAGACACCTGAGTATCCGTCATCAGGCTTCTGGCTCGACGGTTCAATAGTGTGGCCGCGTGGTGACATTCATGCGTCGGTGGACCCTACGCTCCGCGAGCTTCGCCCTGACCTGGCTCTACACGCTCTACCGGATCCATCCGGCGGTGTGGCGGCTCACGGCACGTCAGTACCGTCCGTACATGGGTCGCTTCGCCCGGCTGCACGCCTGGATGACCTGCCAGTTCGCCGCGATCGACGTGCCCGCGTACGGCGACTTCCTACGCCGCAACCATTGGCGGTTCCGGTGGTTCGACCTGTCGTCGTACCCGCAGACGGACAAGCGGTCGTACGTGCAGGCGTACCCGGAGGCGCAGCGTTGTTGGCACGGTGAGATCGAGATCGCCGGCAGCGTGGTCGATGAGTCGTCGGGCTCGTCCGGTCAGCCGTTCAACTGGATCCGCAGCCGCCGTGAGTTGCGCTCGGTCCACAAGAACCTGGCCGGCTACGCGACCATGGTGTTTCCGTCGAAGCGGCGGTTCGTCATCAACGCGTACTCGATGGGCGCCTGGGCCACCGGCACCAACACCGGCATCGCCATGTCCACGATCGCGATGGTGAAGAACACCGGGCCGGACCTGCAGAAGATCGTCGACACCCTGTTGTACTTCGGGCCCGGATTCGACTACATCGTCACCGCGTATCCGCCATTCCTCAAGCACCTACGCGACAAGCTCGACGCTGAGGACTTCCCGTGGGCCGAGTACCGCATCAGCGGTCTGGTCGGTGGTGAGGGGATGACCGAGGCGCTGCGCGACTACCTGCAGGAGCGTTTCGTCAAGGTGCGCTCCGGCTACGGAGCCAGCGACCTCACCATCGGCATCGCCGGGGAGAGCGACTTCAGTGTCTGGGTCCGTCGACGACTGCGTACCGACGCCGCACTGCGGACCGCCCTGCTCGGCGCCGACGAGCACCGGCTGCCGATGGTCTTTCAGTACAACCCGCTTGAGACGTACCTGGAGACCACCCCGGACCATGAGGTGCTCTGCACGATCAACTCGACGGCGGTGCTCAATCCCCGGGTCCGCTACAACATTGGCGACGAGGGCAGGCTGATCTCGTACCCGGACGTCCTGGCCGCGATCGCCGACCCCGCGGCGAGGGCCGCCGCGGACCGCGCCTGGCAGATCGACCGGATGCGGTTGCCACTGCTCTTTTTGTACGGCCGCAAGGACAGCACGATCTCGTACATGGGCGCCAACATCTACCCCCAGGACGTCGAGTACGGCCTCTACACCGGCAATTCCCAGGCGCACCTGCTGCAGAGCTTCTGCCTGCAGTTGACCGAGCAGGCCGACCTGGAGAGTCGGCCGGTCGTCAACCTGCAACTTCGCGAGGGACTGGCGCTCGGCCCCGATGAGCGGCGAACCCTCATCCACACCTGCCGCGCGGGGGTTTTGCGTCACCTCGCCGAGGTCAGCCGGGACTTCGCCGAGTCCCTCGCCGAGGATCCGTCCGCCGCCGACCTGCGGGTGGAGGTCCACGAGTATGGCACCGGCCCATTCGCCGACGCCGCCTCCAAGATCAAGAACGTATACCTGGTGAGGGGCGTGACGGCGTGAGGACCACCGACTTCTCCGCAGCGCCTCCGGTGGGCCAGGCGACCGCCATGTTCGTCGGCGCCACCCGCTACCGCGGGCCGCGCTCGATTCTCACGCTCACCCGGACGTGGTTCAAGATGGTCCGGCAGATGAGACGGATGGACGGGTACCGGTGGCACACCGTGTATTACCAGTTCCCGTTCACGCTCGGCGCCATCGCCTTCTTCAGCGACCGCGACGCGCTGCTGAAGTTCGCCCGCAGCCGCCACCACCGCGACCTCATGTGTTGGGTGACCGATCACGGCACGAAGAACGCGACCGGTGGCTACATCCGCCTGTACGGTGCCGAGCCCGAGGGTTACAGCAACGGCATCTGGCGCGCTGAGTCGGACGGCATGGCGCACGTACCGACCTTCACCCCGCTGTCCACCGAGACGTCGGGCCCGCCGGTGCACCGCGCATGAGACTGGTTCCCGTGCAGTCGCGGGCCGACCTGCGGGCGTTCGTCGACTTCCCGCTCCGGCTCCACCCGACAGACCGGTACGTACCCCTGCTGTCATCGGTCATCGCGACCCACCGCCGCACCGCCGAACTGTTCCTGGTCCGCGACCGCAACGGCGTCGTCGTGGGGCGCACCAGCATGCACCGCAGTGCGGCCTTCGACACCAAGGTGGGCCCACGGCAGCTGTTCGGGCACACCGAGTTCGTCGATGACGACGACGTCTTCGCCGCCATCATGAACGCCGTCGAGACCAGGGCCAACGGCCGACCACTGTTCGGACCAGTGGCACTGCTGCCGAACCAGACCGGCGGGGTGATCACCTCCGGCTTCGCCGACCGCGGCTTCGTGGACTCCGCGTGGAACCCCGCCTACTACCCGGACATGTACGAACGGCACGGCTTCCACCGTCGCTTCGAGGCCGACACCTGGCTGGTCGACCTCAACGGCACGGCCACGGGTGCTCCGGTCGCCGCCGGTGCTCCGCTTGCCGCCTGTGCTCCGGCCGCCGCCGACCATGACCACGGGTTCGCCTTCGACGACGGCCGGATCGCCGCCGAACAGCTCGTCATCCGGCACGGCTCCCGGTGGCACCTGCGCAGCCAACTGCCGATCCTGCGGCGGATGCTCAACGCGAGCTTCGCGCAACTCGGCTACTACACCGACATCTCCGCCGATCAGCTGGCGGAGCAGACCGACGGCCTCGCGTTCCTGCTCGACGAGGCGCTGCTTCTCTGGCTGGAGAAGGCCGGCCGACCTGTCGCGTTCGTCGTCACCGTGCCGGACATCTCCGAGTACCTCATGAGCGTCGGTGGCCGGCTCGGCGTCATCAATCAGCTCCGCCTCCTCGCCACCCGCAGCCGGTACCGGAGCGACGCCGTCCTCATCATCAAGGGCACCGTGCCCGACGAGCAGGGCAAGGGGTACCTGACGCTGCTGTCCAGGGAACTGCACCGCAACCTCGCCAGCAACGGGTACCGGACACTGCGCAGCACCTTCGTCGAGCGGACAAACGTCGCCTCGGCCGCTCAGTACCGGCGCGCCGGCGGGCGCCCACTGCACGGGTACACCTTCTACGAGAGAGGGGCGGCGGCATGAGCTGGGTCGAGCAGTTGCGGGCCAACGAGGCGGCCTGCCGCCGGGCACCGAGCGCGCACAACACGCAGCCGTGGCGACCGGAGTACCACGCAGACAAGATCGTCATCGGCGTCGATCCCGCCCGCCGCCTGCCCGACTCCGACCCGACCGGGCGTGACCTGGCCCTCGGCATCGGCGCATTCGTCGAGACGTGCCTCATCGTCTCCGCCGAACTTGGCCTCACCATCACCGCGGCGCCCGGTCCGCGACTGATCCCCGCAGCAAATCGATACGCGACTCCGTTCACGATCGCCGACGTCGAGGCCCGCCGGGTCGCCCGTGGTCCATACGCGCCCGGGTACGTCGACGCCACCCTCATCGCCGACCTCGGGCCCGGCATCGCGCACGTTCCGACCCGAGATCTCGCGCCGGATCTGGCGGTCGCCGACCGGTGGCTGTTCGGCACACCAGCCGTCGCGGTCGAGATGCGTGACTGGCTACGCCTCAGCCCACACCATCCTCGATACCACCTCGACGGGCTCACCGACCAGGCGCTCACCCTGTCCCGGTACGAAGCACGGGTCCTGTCCGCCGCACTTCGCGCGTACCCGGCCACCCGCCGGCTAGGCCTTCCGGCGCTGCTGGCCGCCAGCGGCCGCGGCCTGTTGCGCTACGACGGCAGCATCCTGGTCCTGCTCGCCGACGGCGACGACCACATCGCCGCAGGCCGGCGTCTTCTGCGTACGTGGCTGACTCTCGCCCGGCACGGCCTGGCGGTCCATCCACTCAGCCAGCTCATCGACTGCCCGGCGACGGCCAGTCGGCTCGCCGAACGGGTGGGCGGCGAACCGCTCGCGGTGTTTCGCGTCGGTCGTCCCCTCGCCGAGCCGGTCCGCTCGGCCCGATGCTAGCGGGCCGTCCCCTGTGCTCGGGGATACGACGATTCAGCGGATGGACCACATCGGCTTGCAGCCGGTGGCACAGGATCGGCCCAGTTCCTGGGACACGGCTCGACTGAGGTCAACAGTCGTACTCAATCAGATCCTCCACGGCCTGCCGAAGCCAGTCGTAGAAGCCGCCAACGTCTGCCTGGTGCTCCCAGCCGGGCGACGCGAAGTCGTGCACGATGACGACTCGCCCGCCTCGGTCGGCGTCCCAGCAGGCCACGTCATCGTTCTAATCATCGGCACGAATGGGCTCTGCGACGCGGACCAGCGGCATAACAGGGTGTTTGCGGCTGTCTAGGGTGACGGCATGTCAGAGGTGGTCATCGAGTTGGAGCTCGGTCTTCCGCATTGGGACCCAAACGATCCAGAAGCAGTGGTCTATGTCGACGAGAGGCGTGCTGCCGCAGCCCTCAACCCGCACCCGGACGATGCGGACCGCCGGGCTGTGGTGCTCGTGTGGTCAGGGTGTCGCTGGGCGGCCCATGGCGCGCCGAACGACGAGGGGCGTCGGGCTCACCGGCTTCACTCCAAAGGCCTGAACGGCATCCTGTGGTTAGGCACCGTGCGGGAGAGCTCGACCGTCGAGGGCATATGCGCAGGCAGGGCAACCAGCGCTGACTCGCTGAAGCACTACGTGCTGCCGCTGAAGGAGACCACCCTCGAAGTGGTAGCCGAAGATCTCCGCGCGGTTCGCTTGGCGGGCCCTACCCGCCAAGCTCTCGTATCAGTCGTGGTCGGCTCTTGAGCGCGCAGCGCAGGATGTCAGTGCGTTCAGCGGAGGGTGAGCCGATGCTCGGCGATCTGTTCTTCCACCGGTCGACCGGACCAGGCCAACCATGGGTCCGCGCCCGACTTGGGCACGACCACAGGTCCGTTGCCTGCCAACGCGTCGGAAACGCGGCCTGACTCGATGAAGGCGCGAGACTGGTAGCTCACGGACCAAGCGGTCTCGTGCTCTCGCGCACCGGTGATCACCCACTCACCGGTGCGGATCTCGCCAATGCGGTCAGCGAGCAGGGCAAATGCGATCCCGCGAGCCTCTTCATCGGTCATGCTCGTGACCCTAACGCTGGAACACGACGCAGGACCGAGCCAAGGCGCTGTCATCAGCAGATGAGCGGGTCCCACGTCTGAGCATCACGACCCGCGAGTGCTGACACGATCGGGTCCGCCAAAGAGGCCTCCAAGCCGAAGAGCCTGGTCACAGCGTTGCCCGTGGGATCGGCGTCCCAGATGACGGCACGGCCGGCGGGCCCTCGGCAGGTCCCTCCTGAGGGGGAATGCCTTCCCCTGTCGGCGGGTGCCGCCCACGTCGGGGCGCCAGAAGGATCGGATGCATGACGACATCGGCATCGATCGTTCGCAGGACCGGCCACGGCCTGACGTACGCAGTGCTCGGCTGGGCCGTGGCATACGGGGGTGTGCGTCTGGCGTGGACGATCGGCGAGGCTCCGGAGTTCGGGCAGTTCGGGTCGGACCTGCTCGGTTTCACCGGCTGGCGGTCGGTGGCGTTGTGCGTTGCCGCGGGTGCTCTGGCGGTTGCGTTGGACCGGGTGGAGACCTGGCGGCCGGCGCTCGCAGGTGTCGCCTGGACGGTCGCTGGGGCACTGATCGCGGCAGCCGCGATCCTGCTGCCGGAGTTGGTGGGCTTCCTGCTGTTCACGGTCGGCCCGTACTTCGACCCGGTAGCGTTCGCCAGCCGGCTCGGTTGCGTCAGCGGAGCGGTCCTGCTCAGTCTCGCCACCGCCCACCATCAGCGACGCACCCGGGGCGACTGTCCGGACTGCTGCCGGACGGTCCGACCGGGTCTGCGACGCTCAACACCCGCGCGGTGGGCGCGGTGGGCCGCGTACGCCGCGGTAGCCGGCCTCGTCACCCGCTTCGCGGCCCAGGTCGTGGTGGGATTCGACGGCCTTACGCAGGACGCCTCCGTGATCGGGTTGGAGATCGGCCTGTTGCTGGCTGGAGTGCTGTTGCCGCTGGCGCTGGTACACCGCTGGGGCGAGATCTGGCCGGGGTGGGTGCCGCTGCTCGCCGGCCGCACGATCCCTCGCCTGCTGTTACTGGTGCCCGGCTTCGGGCTCGGGGCGGGCATCGTCGCCTACTTCGGCATGGGGCTGGTGCAGTTGACGTCGGGATCGATCAGCCAGTTCTCCGACACGTTCCTCTGGGTGGCGATGTCGGCGTACTGCATCCTGGGGCTCGGCCTCATCTCGGCGTCAAGCGACTACCACCTGCGCACCCGCGCCGCGTGCAGGGCCTGCGGCCGGTAACAGGTTCCACTCGGGCCCCTACCGGGGGATTCCTCCGGGCCCGGAGTCTCCTCGGCCAACAATGAGATCGTCTACGGCTTCGTGCGCGACCCAGTCGGCGTCGAGTGACGCCCGAGACAGGCCCTGATCGCCCGCAGCCAACAGGAAGATCAGGCGTCGAAGCCGGCACCCCGACCGAGCAGGCCCGCATCCACGACGCCCGTCCCGCCGGATCCCCACCCACCCCGGCAACCCAGCCACTGCGCGTCGAACGACGCGTCAGGTGCCGCCGCACCCTCGTCATCGCCGGCCAGAAGATCCACGTCGGCATCGGCCACGCCGGCGTCGGTGCGGTCAGTGGTCTTCGGCGTAGTGGGAGTGCACGGCGGGTTGTCCGGTGTAGTTGGCACCAGCGCGATCGTCGGCGCCGAGGTAGCGGTACGGGAGGCGGACTTCACGGCGGCCGGTGCAGCTGATCCGGCGTCGACGGGAGTCGTAGGAGAACCCGGCGGCGCGGAGTCGGGCGGTGAGGCACTGCCCAGCGGGTCGCCCGTCAGGAAGCCAAACGCTGGACAGGTCCAGGTCGGCCACGAGCCGGCCGGTGGGAGTCAGCCAGCCGGCGGCCCGGGTCAGGACGGCGAGCTTGTCTCCGACGTAGTGCAGTCCGTGCAGACAGGTGATCAAGTCGAACGTCCGCGTAGGTGTCCAGTTGGTGACGGAGGCGCAGATCAGCTCCAGGTTCAGCGGTGGTGCCGGTACGGGATCGAAGGCGTCGACCAGGTCGACCCCGACGAGGACCGTCCGCTCGGTCAGCCCTGCCAGGCGCAGCTCCCCGGCAGCCTGGATCAACGCCCGACCAGTGCCGCAGCACAGATCCAACCAACCAGCGACTGCCGAAGGTTCGGCCCGGTCGGCGGCGGCGAGAACGTCGAGAGGGTTGAACCCCAACTCCCGGGTGTAGCTGTTGACCCCGGACAGCTGCCGCTCGCGGTTCATGGCGCAGTTGGCCACCACCGCCGACCGCTCCAAGGCATCGTTACCAAGCAGGTCGAAACCGGCGCGCTGGTCAACCACTGGAACATCATTCCAGAGACAGCTCCTCAGACTGAACCCCCGACCAGCGGCAGACTCTGATGCCGATAGAGCCCGGCACTTCAGGTAGCAAGCGCTACCGGCAGAGCCAGAAACCCTCGGTGAACCCGGCGACGATGCGAGCGTGACAGCTTGCGACCCTGGCCGAGCGTGCTGGGTCTTGATCTTGTGTCCGAAGCGACCCAAGCCCTCTATTGCTGTTCATCGATTCGTGGTAGAAATCTTTCGTGGTGCCCGTTCCGAGGCGAGGATTCCTTCAAACGGAGGCAACGTGAGAGTCATTGCCGGATGGCTAGCGGGTCTCACCGTTGCCGCAGGACTCGTGGCGCCGATCGACTCGATTGCTATGGCCGCGACACCCCCACAAGCATCGACTGCAGTGACGCCACTGGCCACCGGCCCGCAACCCGGCACCTTTACCGGCCGGGGATTCGACACCTGCGCCGCCCCGTCACAGGCTGCGATGAACACGTGGCGGGCCAGCTCGCCCTACGGCGCGATCGGCATCTACATCAGCGGGGCCAGCCGCACCTGCTCCCAGCCCAACCTCACCGCGACCTGGGTGACCAACCAGACCAGTAACGGATGGCGGCTACTCCCCATCGAACTGGGGTACCAGGCACCGTGCGGCACCCGCACGCCGAAGATGTCCGCCGATCCCACCACCGCCCGCTCACAAGGCGTCTCCGCGGCGAACAGCGCCGCGAATGCCGCCCAGGCACTGGGCATCGGCAGTGCGAGCACCATCTACAACGACATCGAGCAGTACCCGTCGAACGCGTCGTGCCGGGCTGCGGTGCTGTCGTTCCTGTCCGGCTGGGTCGAGCAACTGCACGTACGCGGCTACCTCGCTGGCATGTACTCCAGCGGCTCGTCCGGCATCAAGGACGTCTGCGACGCGTACGGCAACCCGACCTACACGCGACTCGATCAGATCTGGATCGCCTGGTGGAACGGGGTGGCTGACACGGACGCCGGAAGTTACTGCGCCGATGCCTACTACGCGAACCAGCAGCGCGTGCACCAGTACGTCGGCGATGTCACCGAGACGTGGGGTGGCGTGACGATGAAAATCGACCGCAACTACCTCGACGTGCGAGTTACGCAGACTCCGCCCCAGCAGTGGACCACGACCATCGACAACAGCACCTCGGGCGGGTTCACGGCGAGCACCGAATGGGGCACGTCGGCCTACTCCGGCCAACGGTTCGGCACCGACTACCGATTCGCCAACCCGTTGTCCTCCAGCGACGTCGCCTGGTACCGGTCGACCATCCCGGCGACCGGAAACTATGAGATCTCGGTCTGGTACCCGGCCGACGCGGGCTACAACAACCAGACGCCTTACCTTGTGGAGACCACCACCGGGAGCAAATCCGTGTCCGTCAATCAGCGAGCCAACGGCGGCCGATGGGTCTCGATCGGCGTGTTCACCCTGGCGGCGGGCACGGGCAACAAGGTCGGCGTGAGTCGCTGGACCAGTGGCACCGGATTCGTGGTCGCCGACGCGGTGCGGATCACCCGGGTCTGAACTCCCTCGCTGGCCGAGTGACACCTGGTCGACGCCGCGCTCTCGAGTCCAACCCGGTCCGCCACCACGCTCAGGCCGTGTCGTGCCGGATTCCTCGATGGCGCGGACCGCCGCTTGCACGATCAGTTGACGCCGACGGGCGCGCTCATTCGGGGCGCCGTCGGCACGACGCACGGCGATGGTGTCGGGTCTCACCGCTGTCTCTCACCGGACCGATGTAGGGGGCCGGCACTCTTGATCAGGTACAGACTGTACCCATATGTCCACCATCCCGAGGGGTGACCATGCCCGATCACGCGTCTGGCCGCATCGACCTCGCCCGCCTGCAGGAAGTGCTCGACGGACCGTGGGCCGAGGTTCGCAACGCGCACCGGGATCACCTCGACGAGCGCTTCCTCCCGGTGTACGGCGAGACCGGTGACCAGGCACGTGAGCGGATCAGCCGGCTGCTCACCGAACTTCCTGTCGAGCTGGGCATCGCGTCGGGCTTCCCCACCGAGTACGGCGGCAGATCCGACGTCGGCGGCTCGATCGTCGCCACCGAGATGCTGGCGCAGGTCGACCTGTCGCTGATGGTCAAGGCGGGCGTGCAGTGGGGCCTGTTCGGCGGCGCGGTCGCGGCCCTCGGCACGCAGCGGCACCACGACGCGTACCTACGGGACATCATCTCGGGCAAGATCTTCGGCTGCTTCGCGATGACCGAGACCGGCCACGGCTCCGACGTCCAGCAGCTGCGCACCACCTGCACGTACGACCCGCAGACGCAGACCTTCGATCTGCACACCCCGCACGAGGCGGCCCGGAAGGACTACATCGGCAACGCGGCCCGGGACGGGCGGATGGCGGTGGTCTTCGCGCAGCTGATCACCAACGGGCGACGGCACGGCGTACACGCGTGGCTGGTCCCGATCCGCGACGCGCAGGGCAACCCGCTGCCCGGCGTGACCATCGGTGACGCCGGGCCCAAGGCCGGCCTGCTCGGCGTTGACAACGGGCGGCTCAGCTTCGACCACGTACGAGTGCCGCAGGACATGTTGCTGGACCGGCACGGTCAGGTGGCGGAGGACGGGACGTACTCCAGCCCGATTGAGAACGACTCCCGGCGCTTCTTCACCATGCTCGGCACCCTGGTCCGCGGCCGGGTGAGCGTGGGCGGCGCCGCGTCGGCGGCCACCAAATCGGCGCTGACCATCGCGGTGCGCTACGGCGACATCCGCCGCCAGTTCGGCACGCCCGACGCCGACCGGGAGGTGCTGCTCAACGACTACCTGGCCCACCAACGCAAGCTGCTGCCCGCCCTGGCCACCACGTACGCGCTGAACTTCGCCCAGGCCGAGCTGGTCGCCGCGCTCAGTGAGGTGCAGGGCGGCGACGGGCCGGTCGACGAGCACCGGCAAAGGGAGCTGGAGTCCCGGGCCGCCGGTCTCAAGGCCGCGCAGACCTGGCACGCGACGCGCACCATCCAAATGTGCCGCGAGGCATGCGGCGGCGCCGGCTACCTGGCCGAGAACCGGCTACCCAGTCTCAAGGCCGACACCGATGTCTTCACCACGTTCGAGGGCGACAACACGGTGCTGCTGCAGCTGGTTGCCAAGGGGCTGCTCACCGGCCACCGGGACGAGTTCGGCTCGTTGGACGGCTGGGGGCGCGCCTCCTTCGTCGCCGAACAGGTCCGCGAGATGGTGCTCGAGCGCACCGCCGCGCGGTCGCTCATCGAGCGGCTGATCAGCGCCGTGCCCGGCCGTGACGAGGAAGTCGCCGTCACCGACCGCGGCTGGCAGCTCAAGGTTTTCGAGGACCGCGAAAGGCACCTCCTCGACGGCGCGGTCCGCCGCCTCCGCAACGGCGCGGCCATGAAGAAGGACCATCCCTTCGACATCTTCAACGACGTTCAGGACCACGTCCTCGCCGTTGCCACCGCGCACATCGACCGAGTCACCCTGGAGGCGTTCGTCGCCGGCATCGAAGACACCGCAGACCCGGCGGTCCAGGCGCTGCTCTCCCGAATCTGTGACCTGTACGCGCTCAGCGTCATCGAGACCAACAAGGGATGGTTCCTGGAGCATGGCCGTCTCACGCCGGCCCGCGCCAAGGCGATCACCGCCGTGGTGAACGGTCTACTCAAAGAGCTGCGCCCGCACATGCGGACGCTCGTGGACGGTTTCGCCATCCCGGACACGTGGCTGCACTGCGCCGTCCTGCGCGAGGAACCCCGCCGGCAGGAGACCATGGTCGCCCATGACGCCGCCGGTGATCCGCAGGCAGTCCCGGCGTAGGCAGAAGGTTCGTCCGGCGTGCCGGCCGGAAGTCCTCGTACTGGATGTGCTTGGGCTTTCAGCCGGTGCGGCGAAGGGGGTACCTCCCTGCTCGAGCGAAGCCGAGAGCATGGGGGCGCGTGCCAGGCGTCGCGACGGGGCGAACGTTGCCTGTCGGGGCACTAGCGTGTGGCGAGCCGCTCCAGCAGGGCGGCGCTCCGTGCCAGCAACGCCCGCTCCTCATCCGTGAGTTCGGCCTCGATGGCCTGCGCGAGCCAACCGGCCCTGCGGCCGCGCTCCGCTTCGAGCGCGGCCCGGCCCGCGTCCGACAGCTCGACCAGCGACTTGCGGCCGTCCGTGGGGTGCGCCCGGCGCGTGATCAGGTTCTGTTCTATGAGCAGCCCCACCGTCCGGGCCATCGACTGGGGGCGTACGCGCTGATCGGCGGCGAGGTCGCTGGTAGTCATGGTGCCGTCGCGGTCGAGTGCACCGAGCACGGCGACCTGGCCCAGCGGGATGCGGTCCTCGTGTTTGACGCGTCGGGTGAGCTTGCCCATCGCGGTACGCAGTTCGGCGGCGATGGCGGCGGCTTCCGAGGTGGGCATAGGGCACCTTACACCATTGGTCAGCAAAGCTGTGCACCTAACCTGCACAGCAACACTGAGCAGCATTGCTGTAGGTTTGCCGATGTCGGGCCCAGCGCCAGCGTTGTCGCAGCCGGGGCCACGGCACGACAACGGGAAGGACCTCCCATGTCCGCAAAGACAGTCGGAACCGTCAACGCCGCCATCGAGACCGTCACCGCCCGCCGGATCATCGACAGTCGGGGCAACCCCACGGTCGAGGTCGACGTCGTCCTAACGGACGGGTCCCTGGGGCGCGCGGCTGTCCCCTCCGGCGCCTCCACCGGTGCCCGGGAGGCCGTGGAACTTCGCGACGGGGACTCCGCGCGCTGGCACGGCAAGGGCGTCGACCGCGCGGTGGCCCACGTCAACGGGGAGATCGCGGCGTCCGTGCGCGGGCGGGACGCGGCGGACCAGGCGGGTCTCGACGCCGTGCTGGTCGCCCTCGACGGCACCGCCACGAAGTCTCGGCTCGGCGCCAACGCGATCCTCGGCGTCTCCCTCGCCGCCGCCAAGGCCGCCGCGGCGGCCCACCGCCAGCCCCTCTACCGCTACCTCGGCGGCGCCGACGCCCACCTCCTGCCGCTGCCGATGATGAACATCGTCAACGGCGGCGCCCACGCCGACAATCCGCTGGATTTCCAGGAGTTCATGATCGCGCCCGTGGGCGCGGACACCTTCGCCGAAGCCGTCCGCATGGGCAGCGAGGTCTTCCACACCCTGCGCCGCGATCTGCTGGCCGCCGGGCACTCCACGGGCGTCGGCGACGAGGGTGGCTTCGCGCCCGCGCTGCGTACCGCTGAGGAAGCGCTCGACTTCGTGATGACCGCCATCGAGCGCACCGGCTACCGCCCCGGCACGGACATCGGCCTGGTCATGGACCCGGCGTCGTCGGAGTTCTTCCGCGACGGGGTGTACGACTATGCGGGCGAGGGGGTGCGCCGCACCCCCTCCGAGCACGCCGACTACCTCGCCAAGCTCATCGACGCCTACCCGGTCGTCTCCATCGAGGACCCGATGGCGGAGAACGACCTGGACGGCTGGCGCGAGCTGACCGCCCGCGTCGGCGACCGCTGTCAGCTCACCGGCGACGACGTGTTCTGCACCAACGAAACGCTGCTGCGCGAGGGCATCCGCACCGGCGTCGGCAACTCGGTCCTGGTCAAGGTCAATCAGATCGGGACCCTGACCGAGGCGCTAGCCGCGGTGACCACGGCCCACCAGGCGGGCTGGACGGCTGTCATGTCGCACCGCTCGGGCGAGACGGAGGACACCACCATCGCGGATCTGGCGGTGGCGACCGGCTGCGGTCAGATCAAGACCGGCTCGCTCTCCCGCTCCGATCGCACGGCGAAGTACAACCAACTGATCCGGATCGAAGAGGAGTTGGGCGACTTGGCGCGCTTCGCGGGCCGCTCCGCACTGCGTCGGGCGTGAACAGCAGGCAGAGGTAGAGACCACGCGGGCCCCCCGATCACGATCGGGGGCCCGCTCGCGTGTCGGGGAGACACATCTCCCTGGGCTGTTCAACCCCGTGTGACCTGCGCCTTCCCGGACCGGTCGGCACTGCCGGTCGAATGGAACCAGCCAGTGCCGGATCAGGCATGCTGGTTGAACGCGGAGTCGAGATCGATCATGTCATGGCCTACCGGTGGGTGCAGCGGTTCACTCCACTGCTGGCCGACGATGGGAGCGTCAGTCCACGTCGCGCCGAGCAGTAGCCATGTCCGAGATGGCGCTCGCCAGATCCTCTGGCAGCGAGGGTCGGATTTCGTCCGCTATCTCTTCGACCAGGCGCGGCATGTCGAGGATGGCAGAAAGTTCTCGGCCCTCGCTCAGGGCACTTCCAAGGCCGGCCAGCGGTGTGCCGAGTTCCCGGTCAACTCGGTCCGGCAGCGCATCGAAATAAACCATGTCCTCGGTGAGTACAAGATCGACCAAGGACTGAGCGGCCTCCCGAAACGCGTGGACAGCGTGTGTGCGTTCCATGAGCCTACGAACCTCCAACAACTCGACCGCGTGGTTGGTGCACGTCTTGAGCCTCGGTGTCGCCGGCAGTTGGCCGGCTCTGGGCGAGAATCGGCTGTTCAGGCAGCGTAGACGGCGGTGGCGTCGTCGCTGCGTTTGTTGCGGGCCTACTCCATGAGCAGCAGATGAGTACGCCTGAAAAGCTTCGGCTTTCCCGCGCTCCGCGGAGCGGCGCGACCCTGCATGGTGGTCTCGATGGCCGCCGTAGTGTGTCTGCCGTGGCAGGTCATTGGCATCCGGAAAACGGGCCCGAAGGGTTCCTTGCAACAACCTCGGACCCTGCACGTCTCGTGCTCGACGTGGAGGAAGGCTGAGCTGCCATGCGATCTTGGAATCCTGGGACCAGCGTCCGGCGGAAGGAAAACGATGGCCATACTCGCCGAGGGTCTGGATGCGCTCAAGGTTCGAACTCGCACTGTCATCGAGGTCGCTCAGATATTCGAAACCAACGGCTACCTCCAGGCGATCCAACTGGTCTTCATCGACGGTCTGTCACTTGCCCTGACGGTCTGGACCGATTGGCGACTGGTAGCCGAACTTCGGTCCCAAGTCGAAATGCCCGACCACCTTTGGCCTGCCGATGCGATGACGCGATCGGTGATCATTCAGATCACTGGCCCAGTCTCAGAGGTTGTATCCAACCAGAACCAGGTCGGTGAGCTCGTTGAGGTCCGCTTCACAGTCGGCAACCGGCAGATGCTCGTCGGCTCGTTCGCTGGCGACCTCACAACAGAATGATCGCTCATCGGCAGTCCGAGGTCCCGGGCGCCACGGGACGACGCCGAACACCGAACGTGAGGGCTCGTCGTCTCCCTGCGCGCACGGACGGCAGCAGAAGCGGATGGCGCGACGCGCCACTGCTAGCCTCCCGGCGGAGGAGGTCAATATGGAGTCGGACGAGCCGTCCCAGGCTGCGATGGAGGCGGCAACGGCGGACCTTCTCCATCTGGGCTTCCTGGAGATCCGGTTCCTCACTAAGCCGCTGCTCGAAGCCCACCCGGCGGACGCCCTGGCTCGACGTCGTGAGCGCGCAAACATGATCGCCGACATCTGCCACCAGCTTCCAGGGCTCCTCGCGCCGCAGCGGCGCCATCAACTCGCCGACGGTCTGCGATACCAATGGCGAACGGCGAGCGCGACCAAGCGCCAGTGGCTGCGGTCCCGCTGGGACCACCTGAACTACGACCACCGCTGGCTGACCGAGGCCGCAACTACTGAAAGGCCTACCACCGGGCAAGAACAACCGCAACGACCGACCGCCGGCCCTACCGGTTGAACCCAGCGCCCCCTGACTTCGGACGGCGCCGAGCTATCTGCGGTATGAGACGTAACTGCACTGGCTGAAACTGCCTACCGAGTTACGGCTGCCAACGGCGGCGCGATATCGCACCGGGAGCCAAGGTGTACGGCGCAGGAGAGCGATCCTTTGCAACCCTTCTTCGGACTGGCGGCGCTCGCCGCGGCCAGGGCTGTCGTTGGCCGAGGGGTCGACAGGCTAGTTTGCTCAGATGAGTCTCCTCGATGACGTCGCGAGGCGTGACAGTTGGCGATGCTGGGTGTGCGACGAGCCGGTCAACGCCGACATGTCGGTGAACGACCCGCGTGGTCCCAGCGTCGACAGCCGCACCGCCGACAAGAAGGCCAAGGTCGCCGAGCGACTCGCGCACCGTGCCTGCAACACTCGCAAGGGCGCGGTCAAGGTGGTCATCGCCTGGCCTGACCGTCTGCACGTGGTGGAGCCCGCGCCGCTGATCACCGTCGCCGAGCGACTCGAGCGCAAGGGTGGCCGCGAACTGGTCGCCCGCTGTCCGAGCAAGAAGGACGCCCAGGAGGCGGCGGACTGGCTGGTCGACCGGTTCTCCCGGCTGGTGCCCGGACTGCCGGTGACCGCAAGCGTCGACGCAGGCGGCGGACAGTACCTCGTCGCCCTGGCCACCGGCCGCCGCTGACCGGTGGCCCTGGTTGGCGGACCGCCGCCGACCCAGGCCAGCCCGGACCCGAGCCACCACCAGCGCTGCTGCACCACCCACGACACCCACCCGCCGCTCACAGTGCCTTGACGGCAGCGAGCGGTTCAAGCGTTCTCAGCGGCGGAAGTATCCGCCCGCTACCGGCTCGCGGAACGTCTGCCCGTGGCCGCACGCTTAGATCTGCGTTCTCGCCTGCTCGATGTGCCGCACGATGGCGTGAGCATCATGCGCACGTGCGATAACGTGCGCCTCGTCGAGTGTTGCGAGCGCGTCCGCGCGGCGGTGCTCGGCGGCGGCGATGTAGGCCAGCCCGATCATGTTGGACGCCACGCCCGGCAGGGCCCCGACCTCCCGGCGCAGCCGGGATGACTCCTCCAGCCGCTCACGCGCCTCGTCCAAGCGGCCAGCCGCGTGCGCCACGATGCCTAAATGCCGTAGCGCCTCGGACCGCGTCGGCTTGTCACCGGTCTGCGCCGCCAGCCGGCAGGACCGCTCAAGGTAGGGAACCGCTGTCTCGTTGTCACGCCGGATGAACTGGTGGAGACAACCGATCCAGAACAACGCCTCGGCCTCGCCGCGCGTGTCCCCCAGTTCCCGGTACAACGC
This sequence comes from Micromonospora sp. NPDC005173, assembly GCF_040608515.1. Lineage (NCBI taxonomy): Bacteria > Bacillati > Actinomycetota > Actinomycetes > Micromonosporales > Micromonosporaceae > Micromonospora > Micromonospora sp. NPDC005173. Next base: position 47,110 of record NZ_JBEXIK010000037.1, on the reverse strand, counting down.
GAGCGCACGCTCAAACAACGGCAGTTCAGCGGGATCCTCGGCGGGCAACGAGCCGGCGTCGGCGGACGCGCTCTGAAACCGCGCATGCAGAATCAGCCCACGCGCCAACGCCGCATCGGCCTCGACCGCGTCCAAGCCCTGTTCGGCATCGATCAACGCGCTGGTATCGCCGCCGAACACTGCCCGCTCATAGACCTCTCTGGCCCGTTCGATCCGATCGTCGGTGCTCATCGTCGCCCCCGCCGGCATCGCCACTACCTGCCAGACCCAGCAGTCCAGTCAGCCTAAGCCTGTACGCATGCAGCTTCGTCAGATCGAAGTTGACCGTCTTCTGACTCGCCGGGTTGCCTCCGTGGGATCCGTCCACGTCCCGTCGGTCTGCAGGGTCAGTTCGAGATCGTGAAAGATGGCAAGGACTGTGCGGATGCCGTCTTCCCGCGTGGCACGTACCGCACCGACGGTTACGAAGACAGGCACCGTCCGGACGCGGCCGGCCAAGCGCCCTGGGGCCCGCGACGGATTTCCCCTTCGGGCCCGGCCTTGGGCACTGGGTACTCTGCCGGCATGTCAGCGAACCCGCGAAGTGGCCTGCGACGTGATGCGGCGGTCAATCGACAGCGTTTGCTGGAGGCCGCCCGTCATCTGTTCGCCGAGCGCGGGCCTGACGTGGCGCTCGAGGAGGTCGCTGCTGCCGCGGGAGTGAGCCGTACAACGCTGTATCGCAACTTCGAGACACGAGAACAGCTGGTGGCCGCAGTGTACGAAAGCGCGGTCGAGCTGATGGAGCTACGGGCGAAGAAGCTCGCCGATCGGCCGACCGGCGTTGTCGAGCTCTTCGACTTCGTGCTCGACCTGCAGCGGGCCAACCGCAGTCTGGTGCGTGTACTCGCCGGAGCGGACATCTCCTGGTTCGAAGGCCTGGCGGAACGGACGGTGCACGCGTTCGAGGCGGTGCTCGTGCGGGGTCGCGCCGGCGGGGTGGTGCACGCGGGCGTCGGGATGGCCGAGATCTTTCTGGCGTTGCAGATGGCGGAGGGCGCGATGGCTCAGAACGAGCGCGCAGGCCGCGAGCGCTGGGACGAACGCATTCGCGAGATGCTCCATCGGGCGCTCTTCGTGGCCTGACGTGAGCCACAACGCGATTTTGTTGCGGCCGCACAGCTAAGCGTACAGTTGTGTACGGATACTTGAGTCGCGGTGCGGCGCGCCGGCTCGCAGACCAGCCGTGTCTCGGTGCCGTCGCCTGAGGGTCGCCATCGGGCCCATCACCGGAAGGAGTCAGCGCATGAAAGCTTGGCAGTTCGAGGGGACGGGCAAACCGATCGCTCTGAACGAGGTGCCGGATCCGCAGCCGAGTCCCGGCGAGGTGGTCATTGACGTGAAGGCCGCCGGGCTCTGCCACAGCGACCTCATGTACATGGAGATCGGCGAGGCCACGATGCCGTTCCTGCCCATGACCCAGGGGCACGAGAACGCGGGTGTGATCAGCGCCCTCGGTGAGGGAGTCGAGGGCTGGAAGATCGGCGATGTCGTCGGTGTCTGCTCCTCCGGGGTCCGGCCGCCGCTGGGCATGTTCACGCACGGTGGCTTCGCCGGCAAGCTGGTCGCCGACGCGCCGGACCTCGCCCGCGTCCCCGCCGGGCTGGACCTCTCCCTGGCCGCCCTGGCGACCGATGCCGGCATGACGTCCTACCACGCGATCATCAAGGCCGGCGGGGCGACGGCCGGCATGAAGGTCGGCGTCATCGGCTACGGCGGCCTCGGCCAGATCGGTACCCGGGCCGCTGTCCTGGCGGGTGCCGAAGTGCACGTCGCCGAGATGAAAGAGGAGGTCTGGGGCCTCGCCACGGCCGCGGGCGCCGCGACGGTCGTCCGTGACGCGGCCGAGTGGCCCGCTCAGGACTTCGATCTCGTCGTCGACTACGCCGGGTTCGACACGACACAGAAGGCGCTCGCCGCTGTGAAGCGTGGCGGCAAGGTGGTACAGGTCGGTCTGGGCCGGCCAACGTTCACGATCGCGACCCCCACGATCCTCGGCAAAAGCATCGTCGGGTCGCTCGGGGGCACGGTGCAGGACATCGAGGAGGTCTTCGACCTGCTGCTCAGGAGCGAGATCGAGCCCACCTACACGGAGATCGCGTTCGAGGAGATCGGGGCCGGCCTCGAACGGCTCCGCAACAACGAGGTCACCGGCCGGCTCGTCGCCCGTTTCGGCGATTGAGCCTCGTGATGCACCTTCTTCACCGTGGCTAGGGCTGCACCGCCTGGCCACGGTGAACGGCACCGGTCGCCTCGATGGTCAGGGCAGCGCCGCCGCCGGGTCGATCCAGCACGGCGTACGCGTCGCTGAGCAGCTCGTGGAGCACCCGGCGCGGAGTGTGGTCGCCGACGTGGCGATTCCGGTCGGCGAATGCCAGCCTCCAGGGAGTAGTGCATGGCCTGGGTCGCGGTCATCGACCGCAGGTCGAACCGTTCGAGGATATTGAGCGCCTCCCCGACGGTGGTGCCTCCGCTCGACGGGGTTGCCCAGCCGTACACCTCGAACGGAGATCGATCCTTTCCTCAGTCACTACGCCGGGGCTGCCTTGAAGAGGAGTTTCCGGGATGGTGTCGTATCAAGGCGCAGCCGTTCGTGGAACCAGTGTGCGGCGGCCAGCCCGGCCGCCGGACACGAGGAGTCAGGAACGGCCCTCGTCGCGGGACTGAGAGGAGACGACCATGACGGAGTACCTGATCACCTTCAACGATGAGTGGGTGGCCGAGCACACTGCGGAGGAGCTGCGCGAGAAGGGCACGGCCGCCCGGGCCGTGATCGAGGAGATGCAAGCCGACGGTGTCCTGATCTTCACTAACGGCGGGCTCGACCGCTCCACCGCGGTGTGCAGTGTCGAGCCGGTTGACGGCAAGCCCGTCTTCACTGACGGCCCGTACGTCGAGACCAAGGAGCACCTCGGCGGCTTCGCCGTCGTGGACGTGCCCGACGACGCGGCGGCGCGATACTGGGCCGGCAGGCTCGCGACCGTGCTCGACTGGCCGCAGGAGGTGCACCGGTTCCGAGGTCCCGGGCAGGCCCGGCGTAACGGCTCTGGGGAGAAGTGAGCGCGGTGCCCCGGTACCTGCTGTCCGTCTACGGACCGGCCGAGCGCACCGAGTGCGGCACCCACCCCTCCCAGGAGGCCATGCTGCAGGCGTTGGCCGACGCCGACGCCTTCACCGAGAGGCTCCAGAGGGACGGTCACTTCGTCTTCGCCGACGGCCTGGAGCCCGCGACGACCGCCACCACCGTCAACGGGCAGGGCGAGAAGCCGGCCTTCGCTGACGGACCCTACCCGGAAACGAAGGAGTACCTCGGCGGCTTCTGGGTCATCGAGGCGGCCGACCTCGACGTGGCCCTGGCGCTTGCCGCCGAGGGGTCGAAAGCGTGCCGGGCGGTTGCCGAGGTCGACGGCCCCGGGGTCGGGCTCGCCGAGATCGACCGCTTCGCCGAGGTCCTTGACGGCTACCACGCCTTCCACGCCGCGCGCGCCGACCTGCCGCGGCGACTCGGGCGCGGCGGCGAGTCGCGGGCGGCGTACGACCGGGCCATCGGTCTCGCCGGCAACCCCGCGGAGCGGGCCTACCTCACCCGCCGCCGCGACCAGCTGGCTGGCTGACACGTGGAGCCAGCCCGTTCCAGCACCGTTCGTGGGAGATCAGTACACCTGACCTTCGTCGACGCCCAGCCATGGGTGAGGCAATGCGCCCGGCAGCTATCCGAACGCATTGACATCGACAGGGTCGCATACCGGCTGTCTTCAGCCGGTGGCGTCGGCGGCGATCACTTTCCTGATCAGAAGGGAGGTGCGTCCTCGCCCATCAACGCCAGCACGACGCCTCCCTTCCCGCTCTTGAGGCTCTGGACCACGACCTTGCCGGTGCTGCCGTCGGGCAGCTCCAACGTGAAGGTCTTCCCGACCGCGTTCTTGGGGCCGTTGCCGGCGCTGTTGGCAGGTCGGAAGTCGCCTGCCCACGGCGGGGTCCCACCCTTGCGGGCGGGCTCGGCGAAGAGGGCGGCGGTGCCGGGGGTCCTGGTGCCGTCCGAGGAGAGAAGCACTGAGGCGCTGCGATAGGTAGCCATATACGCCAAGGCTATCCCGGACTGCGCTCGTTCGCGCCACGACATCGGCCCCGTAACGCGAACGGCCACGGGGAGCGACCCTGATCTGCTCTCACCCCTGGGTTGACCGTGCGTTGGCCAAGGCCCGAGCTAGACCCGGCAGCACGTGACATCAGCCGCCGCTGACGTGGCGGAGGACGGCCAGGACGCGGCGGTTGTCGCTATCCGAGGACGGCAAACCGAGTTTCGCGAAGATGTTCGCCACGTGCTTCTCCACGACTCCGGAGGTGATGACAAGAGCCGCCGCGATCCCGGCGTTGGATCGTCCCTCGGCCATCAGCGAAAGCACCTCACGCTCCCGGGGGGTCAGCGACGCCACCCCGGCCGTGTCCTGCCCGGCCCGCATCAGGTGGCCGACCACCTCCGGATCCAGCGCGGTGCCACCGGATGCCACCCGGGTCAGCGCGTCCACGAAATCGGCGACGTCGGCGACGCGGTCCTTGAGCAGGTATCCGACGCCGGCCGGCCGGTCGGCGAGCAGGCGGGTCGCGTAGCGGGTCTCCACGTACTGGGAGAACACCAACACACCGACGTCGGGATGGTCGCGTCGGATGTCGATCGCGGCGCGCAGTCCCTCGTCGGTGTGCGTCGGTGGCATCCGGATGTCGATGATGGCTACGTTCGGTGCGTTGGCGGCAATCGCGGACCGCAACGCATCCGCGTCGGCCACCGCCGCGCACACCTCGAAACCTCGGTCGCTGAGCAGCCGGATCAGCCCTTCGCGCATCATCGCGGCATCCTCCGCGATCACCACCCGCATGTCGTCGCCTCCGTTCACACCCGTGTGGGCAGCTCGACCTCGACCCGGGTCGGGCCACCCGTCGGACTGTGTACGCGCATCCGGCCGTCCACGACGGCGATGCGGCGGGCCAGGCCGGACAGGCCGGGACCGTCACGGTTCGCCCCGCCGATGCCGTCGTCCTCGACGGTCAACATCAGGCGCTCGCCGGATCGGACGACGCCGAGCCTGACACGGGTCGCCCGGCTGTGTTTGGCCGCGTTCGCGAGCAGCTCGGAGGCGCAGAAGTAAGCGATGGTCTCGATCGCGGGCGCCGGGCGGCCGGGCAGCTCGACGTTCACCGCGACCGGGATGGCGCTGCTCGTCGCGAGCGTCGCCAGCGCGTCGCCGAGACCGTTGTCGAGGACCGGCGGGTGGATCCCGCGCACCAGGTCGCGCAGGTCGGCGAGGGCATCCTTCGCTCCGCGGTGGGCGAGCGCGACCAGTTCGCGGGCCTGTGGGAGGTCGGGTGGCGGGCCGTCGACACCGAGCTTCTCGGTCGCCATGCCGAGGTTCATCGCCAGCGTCGCCAGCCGGATCTGCGCGCCGTCGTGCAGGTCCCGTTCCAGCCTGCGCATCATCGCGGCCGCGTCGTCGATCGCGCGGGCCCGGGTGACCTGCAGTTCGCGTACCCGCTCAGCGAGCCGACGCGGGCCGAGCAGCCGTCGCATCGCGGCAAGGTCCAGTGTCGTACCGGCCCGCATCAACCACGGTGCGACCAACAGCATGGCGAGGCCGGCCGCGGCGATGAGGAACGTTCCGGCGAACGTCCGCGTACCGATGGTGCCGAACGGTGTCAGCGCCCACACCGCTCCGAGGCGCGTGCCGGCCGGGTGGTTGCGAAACAGCGGCCACCACACCGGATAGCTGAGGTTGACCAAGCCGAACACGTAGCAGAACGCACCGTAGCCCTCGGGGATGGCCAGTGGCACCTTGAGCAGGCCGTACCCGACGGCGCGCCAGCCCGGTCCGTCGGAGACCACGGCGCTGATCCGCTTCGAGGGCCGGGGCGGTGGGGCGTCCACGTGCACGTCGAGCAGCCGGTCGGCGAGTGAGCGATGCAGGGCGCCCATCGTGCGCCCGGTCGGGGCGGCCAGCACGACCAGGAGCGCGATGGTGAGCGGAAACAGGACCAGGAACAACGGTGCGACGGTAGGTGCGGGCTGGTTGGACATGGCTCCGGTCGCCCAGAGGATGAGGACGCCCAGGGCCGGCACGATCGCCGGTACGCTCAGGATCGCGGCCGCACTGACCACGCCGACGACGCAGAACACCGCCCGGCGCAGGGCCAGTGTGGTGAACGGAGCGCGCAGCGCGATCATCAGCTCATTGTCGCTGGTCACGCGTCGCGATGGCGGAGCAGCATGCCGCCGCACAGAATCGCGACCGCCGCGTACCCGCACATCAGCAGCGCGCTGATCCAGCCGGAGAACAGCCCGGGTAGCGGCGAGGTCACCGCGATCGAGTTGAGCAGCATCAACAGCGGGACGAAGCGGCCGACCTGGATTCCGCTCTCGCCGAACAGGCCGGCCACGATCATCGGGACGAACATCAGTCCGAACAGCGTGCCGATCGCGGCGCCCGAGTGCCGCACGATCGTCCCGATGCCGACCCCGATCAGCGCGGTGACGCCCAGATAAACGCCGGTCAGCACGACCGCGCGCAGGATCGTCGGGTCTCCGAGGGATGCCGCCGGGATGGCGGTGCCGCGGATCGCGAGCTGCCCGCCCAGATATCCGGCGAAGCTCGCGACCAGGCCGACGGTGAGAGCCGCGCCGCCGCACACGGCGACCTTCGCGGACAGGACGATCCGACGCCGCGGGACGGCGGCGAACGTCGAGCGGATCATCCCGGTGCCGTAATCGCCGGTCACCACCAGGACGCCGAGCGCTCCGAGAAGCAACTGGGCCACAATGGCGCCGCCGAGGCTGTTGTTCAGGATCTGGGCGGCGGTGGCGATCGGGGTGTGCGATCGGTACCCGAGTCCCACCCCGGCCCCGGCCGCGGCCATCGAGACCACCGCAGCGATCGCCAGCCACCACGTCGACCGGACGCTGCTCAGCTTGATCCGCTCCATCCGGGCCACGTGCCGGAATCCGTACCCGTTCATGACGCTCCCACTCCGCGATAGTCGGTGGCCTCTGAGGTGAGCCGGAAGAACGCTTCCTCCAGGCTGTCGTCGCCGGCGGCGAGTTCGGCGACGGTCGTCTCGGCCAGCAGCCGGCCGCGGCCGATGACCACCAGCCGGTCGGCGGTCAGCGCCATCTCGGCGATCAAGTGGCTGGACACGAACACCGTCCGGCCTTCGGCGGCGAGTCCGCGCAGCAGGTCCCGGATCCAGCGGATGCCCTCCGGATCCAGTCCGTTGACCGGCTCGTCGAGCAGGAGGACGCTCGGGTCGCCGAGCAGGGCCACAGCGACGCCGAGCCGCTGGCGCATGCCGAGCGAGTACGTACCGGCGCGCCGCGTTGCCGCGTCGGACAGGCCGACGATGCGCAGCACCTGCTTGACCCGGGAACCGGGGATGTCGTTGCTCGCGGCCAGCGCGGTCAGGTGCGCACGGGCGCTGCGGCCGGGATGGAACGCCCCGGCATCGAGGAGCGCGCCGACCGTCTTCAACGGCCAGTTCAGGTCCGGGTACCGGACGCCGCCGATCAGTGCCTCGCCATGGTCCGGGGCATCCAGGCCGAGGATCATCCGCATCGTCGTCGACTTGCCGGATCCGTTCGGGCCGAGGAAGCCGGTCACCACGCCCGGCTGCACCCGGACGCTCAAGCCGTCGACGGCGACCCGGCCGCCGTAGCGTTTCGTCAGCTCGCGTAGTTCGATCATACGAACGACGCTAGGCAACGCCGTCGGCGGTCGGAAGCCGGAAACCATCCGCCTCCGCCTGGAGGTTTTCCCCCATCGCGGTCCCGACCCAGTTGGTGTCCCAGACCGTGATCGGTTTACTTTCCACTTGTTCGCGACGTAGACCGATGAGGTTCACGGGACACCACGTCGACGAGCCGGGAGGCTTCGCCATGGCGCGGTCGTCTGCCCTGAAGCAGTTGCGCGCCGCCACGTGGTGGCAGGATCTCCCGTATGGACGGTGTGCTGCCGCATCGAGCGGCCCAACTCCTCCGCGACGCCCGCCGTGTCGTCGTCCTCACCGGCGCCGGGATCTCCGCCGAGAGCGGTGTGCCCACCTTCCGTGACGATCTCACCGGCTTGTGGGCGCGTTTCGACGCCCAGCAGCTCGCCACTGCCGAGGCGTTCCACGCCGATCCAGACCTGGTCTGGGGCTGGTACGAATGGCGGCGCAGCAGGGTACGCCGAGCCGAGCCCAATCCTGGGCACCTGGCCATCACCACCATCGGGGCCCGGGTACCCGGCACCACCATCATCACGCAAAACGTCGACGACCTGCACGAGAGGGCCGGAACCCAGGCTGCGATCCACCTGCACGGCAGCCTCTTCATGCCCCGATGCGTGGCGACGGCCGCTCACCCGGCAACCTTTGAGGACCCACAGGACAGCGACGTCGCGCAGCCGCACGAAGGCCGCCGGATTCCGCCGCCGCGGTGCGCGTCCTGCGGAGCACTCGTCCGCCCGGGCGTGGTGTGGTTCGGTGAGGCACTGCCCGAGGCGGCGTTGACTGCGGCGGTCGAAGCAGCCGCCGCGTGCGACGTGCTCCTGACGGTCGGCACCTCCGGCGTCGTGTACCCGGCCGCCGAGATCCCCCGGATCGCGGCACGCTCCGGCGCTACCGTGATCCAGGTCAACCCGGAGCCAACCCCACTCGACCGGATCTCCGCCATCAACCTGCGCGATGCCGCAGCACGGGTCCTCCCGACCCTCGTCGCGGCCGCATGGAAGGAAACCGACAAGTCATAACGGCGGCGGGCGGGGTCGCGTGTCACCGCCGCAGTCACAAGCAACCGGCACCCACCGCGGTGTCAGCTCACGGCCGCCGTCCCCCTCGTACGCTTCCCCTGCCATGCAGGCCGGCAACCCGCGGTGCGGCCTACGCGGCGAGCGCGACCAGGGCCGGCCACGAGAAGCCGAGGGTACGACGTCCGAGGTTCATCGCTCGGCCCGCACCGGTGCGGTTTCCCGGGCGAAGCGCAGCAGCGCGGTGAACGCCAGCGCGGACGTCACCGCTCCTCCGGCGAGGCGTACCCAGTGCCCGGCGACGAACTCCTCGGCGACCTGGCGCAGGTACTCCGGGGAGTGCGTGCCGACCGGGTCGACGAACATGATCTCGTTGCGCGGCCAGAAGAACACCACGGAGAACAGGAACTCGCAGGCGATGAAGACCGCGGCGGCGCCGGCGACGTACCAGCGCAGCCGGCGGTTGCGCAAGGTGAGCGCGATCGCGGCGAGGCTGCTCAGCACGACCGTCGCGCCCAGCGGCGGGAAGTAGTCGCTCGGGCCGCCCGCGACCAGGAACTCACGGGCCCGGTCCAGCGATGCGGGCGCGTCGCCGAAGATATTCGGGTAGAGCATCACGGTCTCGGCGGCGACCCCACCGAAGGACATCATCGCCGTCCAGACGAGCACGATGAGGACGATCCACGTCAGCTTGGTACGGGACACGGCCGCACTTCTCCTTGGCTCTGTCCCTCTCGGGGGCACGGTGTGTGATGTCGCCGTCGACGCTAGGTCGGCGATTCGGGACCGTCTGCCGCGCAGCCGCGCGAGCTGGCATCGCTTCTCGACGTACGTGCCGGGGCGGAGGTGATGCCTGTGGACGGCAGCGGCCCGGGCCCGCGCCGACTTAGGCTCACAGACGTGCAGGCCACGCCACCCACCCGGACCGAGGCGCTGCTCGCCGTGGCCATCCTGGGCCTGATCACGGCGGCGGTGGTGACGGATGACGGGTCTGCCGCCCGCGCGGCGTTCGCCTGCGGATTCGGGGTCGGGTTAGCCGTACTGCTGCTGGTGGCTCGGCGTTGGCCGGTTCCCGCGCTGCTGGCGACGGCCGGTGGCATCCTCGGCTACTACGCGCTGGAGCTGCCGCCGGTCGGCGTGGCCGCCCCGGCCGCCGCCATCCTCTACGTGGCCGCGGCGCGGGGCCGGGCGGTCCCGGCCGCCGCCGTCGGCGGGAGTCTGCTGGCGGTTTCAGTGGCCGCCCGGCTGATCGAGGGGGACGACATCTCCGTCGTGATCGGAGCTGGTCTCGGCTCCGAGGCGGCGTTGATGCTCGCCGTCATCGCGCTCGGTGACGCCGTGCGCAACCGGCGTTCGCTGCGGGCCGCGCTGGTCCGGCAGGCCGCCGCGGCGGCCGAGGAGCGCCGCCGGGAGGCCGCCCGGCAGGTCGAGGCGGAGCGGATGCGGATCGCCCGGGAGGTGCACGACACGCTCGGACACACGATGTCGGTGATCACCCTGCAGTCGGCCGTGGCGCGGGAGGCACTCTCCGATGCCGAGCACGGGCAGGCCGAGACCGCCCTGGCCGCGATCCACTCGGTGAGCGGCAGCGCCATGGCCGAGCTACGCGCGACGCTGGGCACGCTGCGCCGCGAACCCGGGCCGCGCGAGCCGGCCCCCGGCTTCGCCCAGCTGCGTACGCTCGTTGACGGCGTCCGCCGCGGTGGGCTGCCGGTCGAGCTGCGCGTCGACGGCCTGGTGGACGCGCTGCCCACGGTGGTAGGCAGCACCGTCTACCGAATCGTGCAGGAGGCGCTGACCAACGTGGTGCGCCACGCGCGGGCCACCCGCGTCTCGGTGACGATCCGGGCGACGCCGGCCCGGTTGTCGCTGGAGGTCGTCGACGATGGTCGCGGCTCGTCCGCCGGTGGCGCAACGGGTGAGCGCGGTCAGGGGCTGCGCGGTATGTCTGAGCGGGTCGCCCTGCTCGGCGGCACCGTCGATGCCGCCGACGCCGATGGCGGCGGCTTCCGGGTCTTCGTCCGCCTGCCGCTGCCCGGGGTCGTCGCGTGAGCGGGGTACGAGTCGTCCTCGTCGACGACCAGCACCTGGTGCGCACCGGACTCCGCGCGCTGCTGGAGCGCGCCTCGGACATCACCGTGGTCGGCGAGGCCGGCGACGGTCGGGCCGGCGTGGCCGTCGTCCGCGAGCTGCGGCCCGACCTCGTCCTGATGGACGTCCGGATGCCGGGCGGCGACGGACTCGAGGCGACCCGCCAAATCCTCACCGACTCGCTGCTGGCCGACGTCCGGGTGGTCATGCTGACCACCTTCGATGACGACGAGTACCTCTTCGAAGCCATCCGCGCCGGCGCCGCCGGCTTCCTGCTCAAGGACACCCCGCCCGACGCCCTGCGGGACGCCGTCCGCGTGGTGGCCGGCGGGGACGCGCTGCTGTCACCGGCGGTGACCCGGCGGGTGATCGCCGCAGCGGCCCGCTCCCCGGTGGAGGACCCGGCGCGGCTGGCCGTGCTCACCGGACGGGAACGCGACGTCCTCGCGCAGGTCGGCACCGGACGGTCGAATGTGGAGATTGGGGGGGCCCTGCACCTCAGCCCGGACACCGCCCGCACCTACGTGAGTCGCCTGCTGCACAAGCTGAACGCCCGCGACCGCGCCCAGCTCGTGGTCATCGCGTACGAGAGCGGGCTGGTCCGCCCCGGCGACCGCTGAGCCTGGATCGGCGAGCACCGGTGATCGGTCACCCACCGGATCCTTTTGCCGCGTCGTCAGGGGTGAAGGCCCCGCCGCCGGGACGGCGACATCGCGTTCCTACCCCGGTGCCGCGCCTGTCCGTACCTGCCCTCGACGTCCACATGCTCACCAATGTGGGCGGCACCACGTACCTCGCGCGCCTGGTCGAATTGAGGTAGCCGCTGGCACGGCGGTCCGACGTGGAATCCGTCATTTCGGTGAAAGTCGGTGCATTAGGTGCGTAACGTGCCCGACATGGTCTCTCGCACTTGGCGTAACCTGTTGCTCACAGCGGTCGGGATGGGCGTGCTCGCCGGTGCCGGTCAGCTCGGCATCGCGTTCAGCTTCGGCATCGTCCAGCTCACCGGCGCCTCCGCCGGCGCCACCGTCAACCAATGGCCTTCCCAGCTCGTCTGGGTGGGCTGGTTCGCGGCGCACGCCGCCGTAGCCGGCACCGTCGTCACCGCACGCCTGGCCCGCCGGTACGGGATGCTGGGGAGCACGGGCAGATTGGTGGCCGTCGCCGCCGCCGCCGCGCTGGGCGCCACCGTTGTGGCGCCGCTCTGCGTCCGGCCGGCCCAGGCCGCCGAGCGCTTCTCTGTGGACCCGATCTGGGCCGTCGCCATCTGTGCGACCATCGGCGCGCTGGTCGGCGCGGGTGCCGCGATCGCCGTACTGGTGAAGCCGCCGCTGGGCTGGAACATGGCGGCGGTGGGCGGCGTGGTCTGGCTGCTGGCGCTCGTCTCGGTCGTCCCGTCGCTCGCAACCGGCGGGCCGTTGCCCGCCGTACGGCTCGGTGTGCTGGAGCCGGCCGGGCTCGACGCCGACACGGCACGCCGGCAGGCGATCCTGATTCTGCCGGCGGTCGCCCTGCTCATCGGCGCGGCGACCGGCGGGCTGGCCCGCAGGCGCGGGCATCCGCCGCTGGTCAACGGCGCGACCGGCACGGCCGGCGCAGCGCTGGTCGCGTTCGCCTACCTGACCGCCGGTCCCGGCGACGCCGTCGACCGGTACCAGATCACGCCGTACTACGTCGCGTTGCTCGCCGTCGCCGCCGGTGTGCTCGGTTCGGCCGCCGCCGCGTTGCTCCGCTGGCCGTTCCAGGCGCGCACCGCCGAAGCGCGGGTCGTCGAGCCGACCGACAGCCACCGTCCGCTGTCCGCCGACCCCGCCGTGCCGCAGGCCATGACGCTGGCCGCTGGTGGTTCGACCGACGAGCCGGAGCCGGTCGACCTGGCCGGCACGGGGCCGGTCGCCGACGCGACCGCAGCGAAGCTCCCGACCGCAGCCGAACCGCTGGGCTTCGGTACGCCGGCTGGCGACCGGGACGCCAGCGCCGTACCGGCCGACTCCGCGACGTGGACCGCCGCACCGGCCGTTACCGCCGCATCGGCCGCACCCGCCGACCTCGCCACACCGGCCGACCACGACGACACCCCGGAGACATCGGAACCGGTCCCCGCGACGGCGGCCTACCTTCCCGCGGGACCCGGCGGGGACGGCTCCGGGACGGCGGAGGCCGAGGCCGACAACACCGAACCCGATGGGATGCCTTCCGACGGGGCACTCGTCGCCCCGGGGACCCGCCGGATATACCAGCCGCCGAAGACCGACCGGACGCGGGTTCAGGCGACCCGGCCGGTCGTTCCGGCGCGGCGGGTGCCGCCCTCGACCGAGCCCGCTCCGGGCGCCGAGGCGACCCACTCGGCCGGCACGCGAGAGAGGCTTGAACCGGCGCTTCCACCTCGGATCCGGCCGCCGCTGCCCAACCTGAACCAGGCCGCGAACTGGGACGCCCTCGCGACCGCCCGGCGCGCCGGGCCCCCGCCCACGACCGCGCCGGCCGGCCCCGCCGGGACCGGTCCGGTCGCCAAGGTTCCCGCGCCGGCCGCCTCGGCATCCGTCGTCGAGGCGGGACGGGCCAGCGGGCGGGCCAGCGGGCGGCTGGGCCTGTTCCGGCGCAACAAGTCCCGGGCCGACGGGGACGGCGCGGGCACCCCGGGGAACGGCGAGCTGCTGCCGAGACAGGACGCGGAGTTCGTCGACTGGGTGACCCGGCTGGGCAAGCCGGTGGCCGACAACGAGCGGGATCAGGAGAGCGGTCGCCAGTCAATCCGCTCCACCGGCCACGACCACGGCGACTGACCTCCGCTGTCAGGCCCGCCGCTGCCCAACGACCTGATCGCGCTCGGTGTCGGCCTCCACGGCGGTTCCCCCGACGCCGAGCGCCCGCGCCAGCAGGGCCCGCTGCGGATGGGTGGCCACCTCCTGCGCGCCGAGCCGGCCCTGGTCGACCCGCGACTGCACGTACGTGTGGTCGCGGGTCAGCTGGGACAGATCGCCGTCCCGCAGCGCGTACGCCCGGGGTTTCGCCGACGTGCACCAGCGCGAGCCGGCCGCCGGAGCGCAGCATCGCCGTGAGCGTGTTGACCGGCTGGTGGCCGCCGACCGCCGCACGGCGCGGTCGGCGTCAGTGACCGCGTCGGCCAGCATGCCAAGCAGGTCCGGGCCCGCCGCGACCATTGGCTCCAGCCGGGCGAGGGCATCAACGGGCGCGGCGCCGCCGGCGCCGTCTCCCCCTTCCTGGCGATCTTCGAATGTCCAGGTCACGGCCCGGGGCGGCCCGTTTCAGCACATCGTGGACATGGACTGCTCCACGGGCGTGGGACGTGCATATGCTCCGGGCAACGGTCGCCCACCTTCAGGGGGCACACCATGCTCAAGACCCACACAACGAGCCAGAATCTTCGTCACTTTCCCGTCGAAGCCCAGCGGATGGCCGACGCGGCGATCCAGGAGCGCGAGGAGCGTCTCCGGACGATCAGTAACGCGCGCAACCGCAAAGCCGCGGAGGTGGCGGCTGGCGCCAGTGACCGGCTGCGTCGCCTGCTGGGGGACGACAACTGGGCGGACCTGACGACGCTGATGCACCAGGAGCGGCTGGCGCTTCGTGACCTGCTCCAGCCGCCGCACGGCTTGGAGTCGACCTTCGCTGACCTGAACGAGGCCCGCAAACAGAAGGCCGATGCGTTTCTCCGCGCCCGGAAGGTCCGGCGTGACGAGCTTGCCGAGATCAGGGAGGACTACCACGAGGCGATGGCCGACGTCCTCGCCCCGGTGGATGCGCACGTCACCCCGGGCTTCCACCTGTCCAGCCACCTCGACAGGTGGCTGAGGCTGTCGCCGTTCCACGCGCACGCGCTTCCGTGGGGGGTCATCATCGCGGACGGCGACCCGGGCCCGCACCGGTGGGAGGTCCACCGTCCGCCGTTCTTCGGGTTCAACTTCGGCTTCGTCCCGGTACGCAATGACAACTTCATCGTCGATCGGATGCACACGTTGAATCCGTCGCTCGGTGACGTCGGCATCACCGTCACGATGGACGACGGCGACGCCGGCGACTTCGACTACGCCTCGGGCGACGGCTTCAGCGCGATAGCCTTCTCCTTCACACCGCCGACGGCAGGTCTGGTCGAGGTGCTCATCGACGCCCAGTCCGTTGAGGCGACGCACCGGTTGAGGACGGAGAACGAGTGGGGGTGGTCGAACTCCACCACCGGCCAGGGCAACTTCCTGATGCTCGACGTCCTGCATCCCAGCGTGGCCGAGCCGTCGTACGCCCAGATGTCAGCCTTCCACCTGCAGACCGACGACGATTCCAGCCATGTCCGCGAGAACCTGACCCGAGGCGCCCATTACTTCGCGCACCTGTTCAGCGCCGGTCCGGTGCCCGCGAATGAGCCCGTGATCGTGTGCGCGGGGACGCGGTCGTTCGACTTGAGCGGCACCAACGACGTCTCCATCCACAGCAGGTCCGACTTCCGGTGGTTCATCAGCTCGGTGGAGGTGCGGATCTCGCCATAGTCGACGTCCTTGGCGGTGGCGTGCGACGTCGGCATCATCAGGGGTGGACCTCGTTGGGAGGCTCATCCTGCTGCTGGCGTGGTTTCCCGTCGCGCTTAGTTGGCGGGTGGGTTGATGGCGGCCTGGATGGCGACGAAGGCCGCGATGACCATGACGAGGTAGGCGAAAGCGCGGCTCAGGTGCCGAGCGGGTACCCGAGAGGCGAAGCGTGCCGCGGCGAGGGACCCGATGATCGCCGCGACGGTGAAGGCGCCAGCGATGCGGTAGTCGAGTGTGGCGTCCCCGGAGTGGGCGGCGAATCCGGCCGCAGAGTTGATGACGATGATGACCAGCGACGTGCCGACGGCGGCGGGCATGGGCAGGCCCAGCAGCAGTACCAGGGCGGGGATGATGAGGAAGCCGCCGCCGACGCCGAACAAGCCGGTGAGGAAGCCGACCGCGATGCCCGCGCCGACGGACTTGGGCAGGCAGCCGCGCCAGTTGACGCCACCGCCGGGCAGGGCGCAGTCGCCGCCCGCCTCGCCTTGATCCCGCAGCATCCTCAGCGCCGCAGCAACCATGAGTCCGGCGAAGCCGATCAGGACGACGCGGGGGTCGAGCAGTCGGTTGACCGCAGCGCCGGCGAACGCCGCTGCGGCACCGGCGGCACCGACAATCCCGGCGATCCGCCAGCGGATCTGCCCAGCACGGAGCCGGGGCAGCAGGGCGGTGGCCGAGGAGATGCCGACGACCAGCAGCGACGTCGGTACGGCGGCGCTCAGCGGCAGCCCTGCGCCGTAGACCAGAGCGGGGACGGCGAGGATGGAACCGCCGCCCCCGAGCAGGCCGAGCAGAATGCCGATGACCGTGCCGAGCCCGAGGGCAGCGGTCACGACCGCGGGCCGGCCAGGGCCGCGACGACGCCTTCGAGGTCGGTGCGCGGGCCGCGGTTGTAGGGCAGCTTGGACAACAGCATCCCCATCGCGCAGGTGTTGGTCACCGCGGCGACGGTCAGGCCGGCGCCGATGAACGCGGCGACCCATTTTGCCGGGGGGAACACCATGCTGACCAGTACGGCGACGAGCACGATGGACCCGGCGGTCAGGCGTACCTGGCGTTCGAGATCCCAGCGGGCTCTGCCCGTGCGGATCGGCGCGCCGGCGGCCTGCCAAGCGGTGATGCCGCCGTGCAGCACGCGCACGTTCGGCAGGCCTGCGGCGGCGAGCGCTGCTTCGGCGGTGGCGGCGCGTTGCCCGGAGCGGCAGACGAGCACGACCTGTTCGTCGAGGTGCGCGCGCAATTCGTCGCGGTGTTCGCGCAGCAGGTCGAGTGGCACGTTGTAGGAGCCGGGGATGTGCGCGGTCTCGAACTCGCCCGGGGTGCGCACGTCGATCAGGCGTGGGGCGTTGCCGGTGCTGATCTGATGGTGCAGGTCGGTGGCTTGGACGGTGGCGGGGGTGCCGGTGGTCACGCGGTCTCCTTGCTGGTGATGATGGTCAGGCCGGTGTTGGCGGCCTTGGCGTAGGCGTCGTCGATGTGCACCGCAGTGCGGCCGGCGCGTTGCAGCAGGCTGGTCGCGGCGGCGGCGCGGTAGCCGGAGCCGCAGTGCACCCACACTGTGCCGGCGGGCACGTCAGCGAGGCGGTGCGGCAGGTCGGGCAGCGGGATGTGCACGGCGCCGTCGATATGCCCGGTGCGCCACTCGTTGGTCATTCGCACGTCCAGCACCACCTCGGGTGCGGGCAGGCTGTGCGGGACGGCTCCGTCGCGGGCAGCGGCCAGGTCGTCGAACGTGGCGGTGGTGAGTTCGGCCAGGCGAGTGTCGTCGCCGTCCGCCCAGTCGTCTGGGTGGCCGGTGGCTGCGGCGGCCGGCCGGTCGATGCCAATGCGGGCGAGTTCGCGCTGGGCGTCGGCGACTTGCTGCTCGCTCTCGCCGAGCAGGGTGATGGGCGCGCCCCAGGGTGCCATCCAGCCGAGCCAGGTCGACATCGGCCCGTCCAGGCCGAAGCTGAGGGTGCCGGTCAGGTGCCGGTGCGCGAACGCCTTGCGTGAGCGTAGGTCGACCACCCACTCGCCGGCGGCGATGCGATTGGCGAGTTCGGCCGGGTCGGCGCGGCGGGCCGGCGTCAGGTCGATCAGGTCGGCGCCGTCGGTGTTACGGGCGCCCATATGCGCGTAGTACGAAGGGTAGGCGTCCAGCCCGGCGAGGGTCTCGGCGACGAACGCCTCGTTTTCCAGTCGCAGCGCCGGGTTCACCTGCCGCTCCCGGCCGATCGTCGAGTCCGGGGCGTCGGACTGGGTGGCGGAGCAGAAGCTGCCGAAGCCGTGCGTCGGCCAGACGTGAGCGCCGTCGGGCAGCAGATCGGCGAGCCGACGCACCGAATCGTGCTGATGCCCGGCCAGCGTGTGTGCGTGCTGCTCACCGAGCAGGTCGGTGCGCCCAGTCGTGCCGAACAGCAGCGAGCCACCGGTGAACACCCCCTGCGGCCCGTTAGGGCCGTGCAGGACGTAGGACACGTGGTGGAACGTGTGCCCGGGGGTGGCGACCACGCCGATCCGCATCTCGTCGGACACGGTGATCTCGTCGCCGTCGGCGACCGGCAACCGCTCGAAACCCACCGTGTCGGCGCCGGCCACCAGGTAGGTGGCGCCAGTCAGCCGGGCCAGTGCCAGGCCGCCGGAGACGTAGTCGTTGTGCAGGTGCGTCTCGGCCACGTGTGTGATCTGGACCCCGAGCCGGCCCGCGAGGGCCAGCACCCGACCGATGTCGCGCTGCGGGTCCACCACGACCGCGACCCGCCCGTCGTGCGCCAGGTAACTGCGGTCACCCAGTGACGAGGTGTCCACGACCTCCACCTCAATGCCAGTCATCATCGTCTCCGATCTTGGATTTCTGTGGTCTTGCTGCGGCCGCTCATCGGGTCGCGCCTTGCTCGATCGGGTGACCGGCGCGCACCCAGGCCTGCGTGCCGCCGGTCAGCGACCACGCGCGGGCACCGGCGGCGTCGAGGACCTGCGCGGCCATCGCGCTGCGCCCACCGGACGCGCACACCGCCACCACGTCCTGCCCGGCGAACCGCCGAGCAGCCTCGGGCAGCTCGTCCAAGGGCAGATTCACCGCGCCCGGCAGGTGGCCTGCCGCGAACTCGGCCGGGCTGCGTACATCCAGCACCACAGCGCCCTCACGTCGGCGCAACCCGTCCAGGTCGATCTCCCGAACCGTCACAGATTCACTCCTCGCGGTGAATACCCCGGAGGGTATGTGTTGAAGAGAATTGTGGGAAGTGGGCAGGCGACATGTCCCCGCCGAAGCGGGGCAGCCCACTCGGGTCAGGACAACGCCATGAACAGCTTCTCCAGCTGCTCCTCGGTCATCGGCGGCTGCTCGCCACGCTCGCGTGCCTGCTGACATTGCCGCATCCCCGTCGAAATGATCTTGAAGCCGGCCTTGTCCAGGGCACGCGACACAGCGGCAAGCTGAGTCAATACCCGCTCACAGTCGTCACCGTTCTCGATCATGGCGATCACCGCGCCCAGCTGTCCGTTAGCGCGCTTCAACCGCGTCACCGCGTCCGACAGCACCTTGGCGTCCATCTCCACGTCGCCCCACCTCCGCGATCCAACATACCCCCTGGGGTATCCATCGGGCTGTGGAACACCTCACGCACCGTTGCCCTCAGCCCACAGATGGGATCGTCACGGCGGAGTCTGGGCGGGTCCAGCCGCAGGAATGGACACGGGTGTGCTCCCCGACGTGTGCCGTAGGGGCGGAAGCGGTCGCCGAGCGGCACCGGCGCAGCTGGATTTTGCGCTCGAACTCGAACCATTCGTCGGGCGAGACGGCGCGGTACTCGCTGGAATCGCGGGCTGATCCGCCGACCCGACACAGGTTCAACACGTCCGCCGGCCCCCCAACGCAACACGCGCCGCATCGAGTCCCAAGCCGGCTGTCGCCCGACCTCCCGCATGAACCAGGGCGCCGACTGATACCCGCCGGGGGTATGCTGTCGGCGCTCATGTAGTACGGCTCTGTCAAATGCGAGGAACCCGTGACCTACCTCCTACGAGTAGAAACACCTTCCGTTGAGGTCTATCGGCATCTGCGGGTCGCCGCCGGGCTAAGTCCTAAATCCGTTGACGCCGCGACGAATGGCCTGGCGGGAACCTGGCACGCTGTCGTCGTCTATGACGATGACCATCCAGTGGGCATGGGCCGGATCATCGGCGACGGTGGCACCGCGTTCCAGATCGTTGACATGTGCGTTCTGCCCGAGCATCAGGGGCTCGGAGTCGGCAAGAGGATCATGGCTGCACTGATGGAGCGGCTCGTGGATCGGGCACCTCGCACCGCCTACGTCTCACTCATCGCAGACGGCAAGGCGCGCTACCTCTATGCGCAGTACGGCTTCGCGGAGACCGCGCCGGAGTCGGTGGGCATGGCTCGCCAACTCTGACGATGTGGCGCTGCGGGACGGTCGTCCGCGTGGACGCTCGGGTAGTCAGCAGCACCACGCCACTGGCGCAGCCCCGCTACGCGTTGGCCCGTGTGTAGGCGGCCAGGACGGTCTCGGAGATGAGGCGTGGTGCGTCCGCCTGCTCTACGAGTCCGTTGGCCACGTCCACCGCCGCACCCTTCAGCAGGTGGTGCAGGACGCTGGTCAGCCAGGTCGCCGGAAGGTCGTCTCGAAAGGCTCCTTCGGCTTGACCGCGCCGGATCAGCTCGTCGACGCGCTGGGCAGGTTCCGCGTGCAGTTGCTGCACCCGTCCGGGAGGGAGCGCCGCCTGCGCCGCTGCAAGGACGGCGCTCGCCCGGGCGATCAGTAGCCAGCTCGACTCGATCAGGACGCGCAATGCCCGTCGAGGGTCGCCTGAGAGATCCAGACTCGCCAGGACCGTCTCCCCCTCGGATATGACTCGTACCAACGCGGCCTCGATGAGGGCATCCCGAGTCGGGAAGTGCCCGTAGAGGGTGACTCGACCCACTCCCGCGGCCTGGGCGATCTCGCTCACGCTCGCGTCAGCGTTTCGACTGAGGCTGGCGACCGCTGCATCCAGGATCTTCTCCACGTTCTGCCGAGCGTCGGCTCTGCGGGCCTGGCTGGTTCCCGAGCGGGACATGCAACTCCCTCAAGTCGAACAGTGCTGTATGAGTTATGGTAGCCGCTACAACTCGAACATCACTGTTCAACTTACCTGAAGGAGGCGGATAGTCATGGCCGAAACCATGGCCCCGACGAGTCCGACCCGCGGTCCCAACCCGCACCGCTGGAAGATCCTGGGACTCGTCGGCGTCGCCCAATTGATGTTGATCCTGGATGTCACAGTCGTCGCGATCGCCCTTCCGCACGTGGGTGCGGACCTCGGCCTCGAGCGGGAGACCCTCACCTGGGTGGTGAGCGGCTACACCCTCGCCTTCGGTGGCCTGCTGCTACTCGGGGGCCGCGCCGCCGACCTGTTCGGAGCCCGACGCCTTGTCATCATGGGGCTCCTGTTGTTCACCGCCGCGTCCCTGCTCGCAGGACTGGCAACCAACGGCCCCATGCTGCTGGGCGGTCGCATCGCCCAGGGCGTTGCTGCGGCGATCCTGTCCCCCGCCGCGCTCTCTCTGGTCGTCACGATCTTCGAGGGCGACGAACGCAACAAGGCCCTCGGGATCTGGTCTGCGTTGGGCGGTAGCGGGGCCGCCCTGGGGGTCCTCCTCGGTGGCCTGCTGACCGCTGGACCGGGCTGGCCGTGGGTGTTCTTCATCAACGTCCCGGTGGGACTCGTCCTGCTGCTCATCCTGCGGGTGCAACTCCCGCCGCAGCAGAGCACCGGCGCGCCGGGTCGGCTGGACGTACCGGGAGCAGCGCTGGTGACCGCTGCCACCGGCACCCTGATCTACGCCCTGATTAGGGCTGGAGACCAGGGCTGGGGCACTCCGACGACTGCGGCACTCCTCGCGACGGCTGTGGTTCTCTACGGTGGTTTCATCGTCCGTCAGCGCCTCGCGGCGAGCCCGCTCATGGATTTGCGACTGCTGTTGCGCCGACCGGTGGCGACCGGGACTCTGCTGATCCTGGTGGCCACCGCCCTGATGATCACTGTTTTCTTCCTCGGGTCGTTCTATCTTCAGGACCACCGCGGGTACGGCGCCCTCCAGACCGGGTTGCTCTTTCTCCCGGTAGCGCTCGCGACCATGCTCGGGGCCAACGCAGCGGGCCGCGTCATTGGTCGTACGGGCCCGCGCACCCTTGCCGTGCTGGGACTTCTCCTCGCCGCGGCGGGCTTCGTGATCCCCGCGCTATGGGGCGGGACCGCGGCGATGGTTTCCGGCGTCAGCCTTGCCGCCGCCGGCACCGGGGCCGTCTTCGTCGTCGCATCCGCGACCGCTCTAGCGCAGATCGATCCACGAGAGGCCGGGCTGGCGTCTGGAATCGTCAGCACGTTCCACGAGTTCGGCGCATCGCTCGGCGCCGCTGTGGTGTCGAGCGTGGCCGCGGCGAGTATCGCCGGGAACAGCACTGACGGGTTCTCCCGTGGTTTCACCACCGGCGCCATCATCGCGGCCGTCGCCGCCGGCTTGGCCTTCATCATCACGCCCAGGCCACGCTCCAGTAACTGATCCCCGAACATGTCGCCGGTGGAGTGGGACTCCACCGGCGACACGTTCGGCCAAGGGCAGGCGTGGATCGCGCTGACCGACAGCAGCTTCCGGCACGCCTGCTGTGAGCCCACTGTGAGCCCACTGTGAGCAAAGCGTGAGCGGGCGGCCTCAATCTTGGCCCTGGTCGGCAGACCGATGAACTCCAACTGAGAGGTCTCGGGCCATGATGCGGTGGATCGTCGGGTCAAGCGTCAAATATCAACGGCTGGTGCTCGCCATCGCCGTGGCCCTGATGGCCGTCGGCTTCGTTCAGCTTCGCAACACGTCGGTCGAGGCCCTGCCGGAGTTCGGGCCGGTGCGGGTGGACGTGCAGGTCGAGGCCCTCGGGCTCTCCGCCGAGGAGGTGGAGAATCTGATCACCAACCCGATGGAGAACGAATTCTTCAACGGAATCCCATGGCTGGCCAAGCTCGAGTCCCGCACGCTACCGGGATTGTCGTCGATGGAGATGACGTTCGAGCCCGGCACGGACCCTATCCGGGCCAGGCAGGTCGTGCAGGAGCGCCTGACCATGGTCGCCATGCTGCCGGCCGCCTCGTCGAGGCCGCCGCTGGTGGTGCAGCCCCTCTCGTCGACCGGCCGGCTCATGATGATCGGTCTGTCGTCCCAGGATCGCTCACTGATCGACATGTCGTTGCTGTCGCGCTGGACGATCGTGCCCCGCCTGCTGAGCATCCACGGCGTGGCCAACGTGGCCATCTGGGGGTTCCGCGACCGGCAACTGCAGGTGCAGGTCGATCCCTCCAAGCTGATGCAGAGCGGCATCACGCTGGACCAGGTCCTGCGCACGTCGGCGAACGCGCTGTGGGTCTCGCCGCTCACCTTTGTGGAGGCGTCGACACCCGGGCTGGGCGGGTTCATCGACACCCCCAACCAGCGGATCGAAATCCAGCACAACCAGCCGATCAAGACTGCTACGGATCTCGGCAAGGTCACCGTTCAGGGCGCCGAGGACCGCGGAGTGCTGCTGGGTGATGTCACCCAGATCGTCGAGGACCACCAACTCCTCATCGGCGACGCGGTCGTCAAGGACAGTCCGAGCCTCATGCTCGTGGTGGAGAGGTTCCCGGGCGCCAACGTGGCGGCCGTGACCCGGGACGTGGAGGCTGCACTCGACGAGCTGCGACCCGCCGTGCCGAGCGTCGAGATCGACACGACGGTGTACCGGCCGGCCACCTTCATCGAAAAGATGGTCGACCACCTCACCACGACGCTGATCCTCGGCGCCATCCTCCTGCTGCTGGTGCTCTGCGCCTTCCTGTTCAACTGGCGCACCGCGCTGGTCAGCCTGCTGACCATCGCGTCCTCCGTGGCGGTGACGGTGCTCGTCCTGTCCTGGTTCGGCGTGACCCTCAACATGATGTCCCTGGCAGGGCTGGTGATGGCCCTCGCCATCGTCGTGGACGACGCCGTGGTCTGCGTCGACAACATCCGGCGACGGCTGCGGCAGCACCGCGAGGAGGCGTCCGACGAGCCGGTCTCCGACACCATCCGTACGGCCATCCTCGAGATGCGCGGCCCACTCTTCGTCGCAGCCCTGATCGCCGCGGTTTCGGTGGTGCCCCTCTTCATCCTCGACGGGGTGCGCGGGGCGTTCCTCACCCCGGTCGCCCAGGGCTTCCTGGCCGCCACGGTGGTCTCCCTGGTGGTCGCGGTGACGCTGGCCCCCGTGCTGGCCACGCTCCTGCTCTCCCGGTCGTCGCTGCAGCACGGCCAGTCGCCGCTCGCCCGAGCTTTGGAGCGGGCGTACGGCGCGCTGCTGCCCCGGCTGCTCCGCCGGCCCGTCTGGTCCTATGCCCTGGTCGGACTCCTCGTGGTGGCGGGCCTGGCCGCTCTACCGTTCCTCGGCTCGCGGCCGCTGTCCCCGACGCTTCAGGAGCGCGACCTGCTGATCACCTGGGAGGCGCCGCCCGGCACCTCCCGACCGGAGATGAACCGGATCACGGGTGCGCTCAGTGCCGAACTGCGGGCCATCCAGGGAGTACGCAACGTCGGCGCCCACACCGGGCGGGCACTGGCATCGGACCAGGTCGTCAACATGAACTCGGGCGAGGTGTGGCTCAGTGTCGACCCGGAGGCCGACTACGGCCGGGCCCTGACCGCCGTGCAGCAGGTGGTGGATGGCTATCCCGGGGTGCAGAGCGACGTGATCACCTACTCGGACAAGCGGATCCGGGAGGTGGTGACCCGCGGTGCCACGGAGGACCTCATCGTGCGCATCTACGGCAACGACTACACGGTGCTCAACGAGAAGGCCCAGGAGGTCCTCGGCGTCATCGCCGCCATCGACGGCGTCACCGAGCCACGGGTACGGTCCGCAGAGGTCGCGCCGACGGTGGAGATCGAGGTCTCCGTCGCCAAGGCCGCGAAGTACGGGCTCAAGCCGGGCGACGTGCGCCGGTCGGCCGCCACCCTCGTCTCGTCCACCGTCGCGGGCAACCTCTTCGACGACCAGAAGGTGTTCGAGGTCGTCGTGTGGGGCGTCCCCACGGTGCGCCAGAACCTGTCCACCATCCAGAACCTTCTGATCGACGCGCCGGTCGGAGGCCCGCGTGGCGGCCCGACCCAGGTGCGGCTGGCGGACGTTGCCGACGTCAGAGTCGTGGCGAAGCCGGAGGTCATCACACACGACCAGGTCTCCCGCAGCATGGACGTCGTCGCGACCGTGCGCGGGCGTGGTCTGGGTGCCGTGACCAGCGAGGTCAAGGACCGGCTCGCGCAGGTGACCTTCCCCCGTGAGCACCACCTGGAGGTGCTCGGTGAGGCCCAGGCAAAGGCGAGTTCCGACGTCCGCGTCTGGACCTTCGTGATCGGCGCCGTGATCCTGATCTTCTTCCTGCTGCAGGCCGGCTTCGGTAGCTGGCGGGTGGCGTCGCTGTACTTCCTGCTCCTGCCGACGGCATTGGCGGGCGGGCTGCTGCTGGCGGCCGTCGACCGGTCGGCCGTCTCGGTGGTCGCGCTGCTGGGGCTGCTCACCGTGCTGGCCATGGCCGTTCGGGGCGGCACGCTGCAGATCATGCGGTACCAGCGGCTGGCAGAGGAAGGCCACACGCCAGGTGCCGAGCTGGTCGAGCTCGGGTCACGGCAGCAGTTCATCCCGGCCGTGACGGGCATCCTGGCGGCGGGGATGGCTCTGCTTCCCATGGTGATCTACGGCGGCGTCTCCGGCCTCGAGATCGTGAGCCCGCTCGCCCTGATCATCCTTGGTGGCCTGGTCACGACCGCGCTGCTGAACCTGCTCGTCCTGCCCGTGCTGTATCTGCGGTTCGCCGTCCGGTCTCCATCGGTGGCCGGGTCGGAGCCTCGGACCGGATCGATACCCGCGCCCAGGCCAGAACCCGGTGCGGCGGGCAAGGAAACCCCTTCAAGTCCGGCTCCGGCCTGATCGGAACCAGGAGAGTCCCATGCACAGACAAGGAGGCGACCACATGCGACACAGTGGTCGGTGGATGGCAGCGATCCTGATCACGCTGGGCTTGGCGGCCTGCACGGCACCCGCCTCGAACACCTCGGGTGGCCACAAGGACAGCCCGGCCAGTGTCGAGGCGATACCGGGCAAGGACGTCAAGAAGGTGACGCTGACCGAGCAGGCGGCGCGCCGGGTGGGCATCGCGACGGTCACGATCGGCGCGGCGCAGACCGCGCCGCCGGTCGGGCCGACCCCGTCGCCGGGCACGCCGGCGACCGTGGTGCCGTACTCGGCAGTGCTCTACGACCCGACCGGCCTGGCCTGGGTCTATGCGGTTCCCCAGCCGTTGACCTACGTCCGGGAGAAGGTCGTGGTGGCGACCGTGGGCGGGGCGCGCGGGACCGACGCGTTCCTTGCGCAGGCACCACCGGCGGGGACCTCGATCGTGACGACAGGCGTGATCGAACTCTGGGGAGCCGAGCTCGGGGTCGGCAAGTAGTCCATCCAGTCGCTACGAGGGTAGGGACCCCACACCATGATGCGTTGGATCATTGGAACGAGTCTGAAGCTCCGGTTCCTCGTGGTTGTCGGGGCCTCCATGTTGATGTTCTTCGGCGTCCTGCAGATTCGCGACATGCCCGTCGACGCGTTCCCCGAGTTCGCGCCGCCCCGGGTGGAGATACAGACGATCTGCATCGGACTGTCCGCACAGGACGTCGAGGAGCTTGTCTCCGTCCCGCTGGAGCAGGGGCTCACCGGGATCGAGGGCCTGGACGTGATGCGCTCCAAGTCGGTCTCCCAGCTCTCCTCGATTGTCCTGATCTTCAAGCCCGGGACTGACCTGATGGCGGCCCGCCTGCTGATCCAGGAGCGCCTCACCTCCATCACTCCCAGACTGCCGCGCTGGGCCAACGCACCCTTCATGATCCAACCGCTGTCGTCGACCAGCCGGGTGATGAAGATCGGAATATCCCAGGCGGACAAGTCGGATGCGGCTCACGTCGAGATGGCACTGCAGGCCTATTGGACGGTCCGGCCCCGCCTGATGCGGGTACCCGGAGTGGCGAACGTGGCCATCTGGGGCGATCGGTGGCACGTCAAGCAGGCCCTCGTCGATCCCGAGCTCATGAAGCAGCACAACGTCACCCTGGCCCAGGTCATGGAGGCCGCCGGAGACGCGGTGGACGTGGGTCAGCTGAAGTTCAACGGCGGGTTCGAGATCGGCACCGGCGGGTGGGTCGACACCGCCAACCAACGGCTCCAGGTGCAGCACCAACTGCCCGCCCTGACCGGGCAGCAACTGGCCGAGATCCCCATCGAGGTGCCGAAGGGCGCCAAGCCCGTCTACCTGAAGGACGTCGCCTACATCACCGACGACATCATGCCGCCGTCCCTGCTCACGGGGGACGCGGTCATCAACGGCGGCCCCGGCCTCATGCTCATCGTCGAGAAGCTGCCCTGGGGCAACACCCTTGAGGTGACCCGCGGGGTCGAGGCCGCACTGACGGAGATGGCGCCCGGCATGCAGGGCCTCGACGTCGATACCGAGATCTTCCGGCCGGCGACCTTCATCGAGACCTCGGTCGAGAATCTCGGCCGGGCGATGGCCATCGGATTCATTCTGGTGGTCCTGATCCTGGTGCTCTTCCTCTTCGAGTGGCGGGTCGCGCTGATCAGCGCCATTTCGATCCCGCTCTCCCTCGTCGCGGCGGGACTCGTCCTGCATTGGACCGGGGCCACGATAAATACCATGATCCTGGCCGGGCTCGTGATCGCCCTCGGCGTGCTCGTCGACGACGCCATCATCGACGTTGAGAACATCGTCCGCCGCATCCGCCAACATCGACGAGCGGGCAGCACGAAGTCGACCGCCGCCATCGTCCTCGACGCGTCGGTGGAGGTCCGTGGTCCCATCGTCCAGGCCACGATGATCATCCTGGTCAGCACGGTCCCGATCTTCCTGCTCACCGGGCTCACCGGCTCGTTCTTCCGGCCCATGGCGTTCGCCTACGGGCTGGCCATCCTGGCCTCGCTGCTGGTGGCCCTGACGGTGATCCCGGCGCTCGCCCTGATGCTGCTGGCCCGGTCACCGATCGAGCGGCGGGAATCGCCGCTGGTGCGCTGGCTCCAACGCGGCTACACCGCGTTGCTGGCACGCATCATCCCGCGTCCCGCCGTCGCCTACGCGACCGTCGTACTCGTCCTGGCGGGAGGCGTCATGGTGGTACCGATGCTGGGACAGAACCTGCTCCCCGCGTTCAAGGAGCGGGACTTCCTGATGCACTGGGTGACCCAGCCCGGCACCTCGCGTGAGGAGAGTGTCCGCATCACGGAACAGGTCAGCAGGGAACTGCGGGCGATCCCCGGAGTCCGGAACTTCGGCGCCCACATCGGGCAGGGCACGTTGGCCGACGAGGTCGTCGGCATGAACTTCACCGAGAACTGGATCAGCATTGACCCGAAGGTCGACTACGACAAGACTCATGACGCCGTGCAGAAGGTGGTCGACGGCTATCCCGGCCTGCAGCGCGATGTGCAGACCTATCTGAAGGAGCGCACGAAGGAGGTGCTCACCGGCTCCAGCGACGCCATCATCGTCCGCATCGTCGGCGACGACCTCGATGTGCTCCGCGACAAGGCCAACGAGGTCAAGGACCTCGTCGCCGGGATCGACGGCATCATCGACGAACACGTGACGCTGCAGACCACAGTTCCCCAGGTCGACGTCCAGGTCGACCTGGCCAAGGCTGCCCAATACGGGATCAAGCCCGGCGACGTACGCCGAACGGCGGCCACGTTCATCGCCAGCGAGGAGGCGGGCGACATCTGGCGAAACGGCAAGAACACCGAGGTGCACGTGTGGAGCGTGCCGAGTGCCCGGTACAGCATCGAGAGCGTCCGTAACCTCCTGATGGACGCGGCGGACGGGAGCAAGGTCCCGGTGGGTGAGCTGGCCGAGGTCAAGATGGTGCCCACGCCCAACCAGATCCTGCGAGAGAATGGATCGCGGTATATCAATGTGGGTGCCAATGTGGCTTCGGGGAAGGCCCTGAGTGACGTGGCGGCCGAGGTTGAGCGCCGCCTGGCGACGGTGGACTTCCCGCCCGGCTACCACCCACAACTGCTCGGTGAGTACAAGGAGGCGACGAGCGCCCAGGACCGGCTGCGGCTCTTCGCCGGCGTCGCGGTGATCGGGATCCTCTTCCTGCTGACCACCGCCTTCAACAGCTGGCGGCTGTCGTTCCTCGTCCTCCTCACGCTGCCCATGGCTCTGGTGGGCGGAATCCTCGCGGCATACGTCGGTGGCGGCATCCTTTCGCTCGGCTCGCTGGTGGGATTCTTCACCGTGCTGGGCATCGCCGCGCGCAACGGCATTCTCATGATCAACCATTTCCAGCATCTCGAGCGGGAGGAAGGGGAAAGCTTCGGCCGAAACCTCGTCCTCCGTGGCGCGAAGGAGCGACTCTCGCCGATCCTCATGACCTCGTTGGCGACCGGGCTCGCCCTGGTTCCCCTGGCCATCGAGGGCAGCCTGCCCGGTCACGAGATAGAACACCCGATGGCTGTGGTGATTCTGGGTGGCCTGTTCACCTCGACTCTGCTGAACCTGCTTGTCCTCCCGTCGCTCTATCTGCGTTTCGGCCGACCCAAGGATTCGTCCACGCGCCGGCCGCTTGCACGGCGGGTGTGGCCCACAGCCCTGCGGCCCGGAAGGTCCCAAGCCTGAGCGGTCACGGCAGGTCAAGTGCAGGATCGCCGCGAAGGATCGCCCTCTCCAGCTTCTGTAGCTGCGGCGATGTGTCGAGTCCGAGCTCGTCGACCAGCCGACTCCGCGCGAGCCGGTACGCGACCAGCGCGTCGGCGGCGCGGCCAGCGCGGTACAGGGCGAGCATGAGCTGCGCGAGCAGTCGTTGCCGGTACGGATACTGCCCGACGTACTCGGCGAGTTCGTCGAGGACGGCCTCGTGCCCGCCGAGCCGCAACCGCGCGTCCAACCATTCCTCCACAGCCGTCAACCGCGCTTCCTCCAGTCCCCGGCACAGCTCTTCGACTCGCGGGGTCGCCACGTCGGCCAGCGGGGGTCCGTGCCACAGATCGAGCGCGCGCCGCAACATCGCCGCCTTCTCCAGGTCGTCCGTCTCAAGACGAGCCCCGGAGAGGAGGGCGCGGAAGCGGTGGGCGTCCACGCTCATCGGGTCGGCCCGCAGGACATAGGTCCGGCCGCGCGTGGTGATCCTTACGCCTTCACGGTCCGCACCGGCCATGGCCAGTACGTTGCGCAGTTGCGAGACGCGGACGTGGATGGCATGACGTGCGGTCGGGGGCGGCCATTCAGGCCATGTCAGGTCAACGAGGCGGTCAAGCGGCACGAGCCGGTTCACGTTCAGCGCGAGGATCGCCAATATAAGCCGCTGTTGGCGTGGCCCGAGATCGACTTGTTGATCCCCCGTCCATGCCTCCACTGCACCCAAGAGCCGGAACTCCACAATCCCCTCCCCCGTGATGCGTCTACACCTCCTCCGCCTCGCTGCGCAGGGCCTCGGATCCAGGCCGTCGATGCTCGTGATGAATGGTGGGCCACGTTCTCTGTATTCCGCCGACACCAACTCACAAGTGGTATGCACCCGCCGAGGTCTAAATATAATTTGTGACACTAGAGGCCGATTCAGTCCGTGTTCAGGGGCAAAAGCGAGTAATCATCAGAAATCCGGGTCACCAGCACCTTTCATTGCCTACCAAGACGCGCATTTCCGCAACAGGCAAGTGCACGTGCCCCGCCTTGCCCTCCTCACAACATACGTTTGCCCATAAAGGTGGATTCGCCGGGCCTTTCCCAGCAAGGCGGTCAATTAGCGCGCAGGTAGGCGGATGACGAACCGTGCACCGCGAGGCGCGTCCTCGACGTCTATCGAGCCTTCGTGTGCATCGATGATCTCTCTCGCGATGGCCAGACCAAGACCGATGCCGCCCGTGCGACGGCTCCGATCGTCGTCGAGGCGCGTGAATCGCTCGAAGACGCGCTTCCGGTCCGCCGGCGGAATCCCCGGCCCGTCGTCGTGGACGATCAACGTGACCCGGCGGTCGTCGCTGCCGAGCTCGACGCAGACCGATGACGAGGCATAGTGCTCGGCGTTGTCGAACAGGTTGCGTACGGCCCGGGTCAGGTCGTCGCGACGGCCGTCGACGGCAGCCGCCGAGACCGCGCCGGTGTCGACCCGCAGGTGGCCGCTGCCACGGATCCGGGCCGCCTCGGCCAGGACGATGTCGTCGAGGTCGACGGGACGGGCTGGGGGTCGGGGAACGCCGGCGTCCGCCCGTGCGAGGAACAGTAGATCCCGGACCAGCCGCTCCATGCGACGGTTCGCCGCGAGCAGGTCGGCGGCGGTTTCGTTCCATTTGGTGCGGTCAGGGTGGGCGAGCGCGACCTCCAGATCGGTGCGCGCCGCGGCGAGCGGGGTCTGCAACTCGTGCGAGGCGTCCGCGACGAAGCGACGTTGACGCTCGGCGGCGGCATCCAACCGGTCGAGCATCATGTTCATCGTGCCCGCGAGCCGACTGATCTCGTCGTCCGTGGTCGGCACGGACACGCGCCGGTCGAGGGAGCGTTCGGAGATGTCGGCGACCTCGGCCCGGATAGCGTCCACCGGCCGCAGGGTGCGACCCGCGACCGTCCAGGTCGTGACGGCCACGAGTGCCAGCAGCAGTGGAGCACCGGTGGCAAGGGCGCCCTGGAGAACGTCGACGACGTCATCGACCGGGGAGAGGCTCGCCGCAACGTAGACCGTCACCGGTCCTTCGGGCGTATCCGTGGGCAGTGCGATGACCCGGTAGCCGCCGGCCTCGCCGAACGGAAGGCCGTCCACTGTGCGCACCTCGGACCCCGCCCCCGGAAGGAACCGGGCCAGAGACTGATCGCGCCGAAGTCCGGCAGTGGCGGCCACCACCCGGCCGGCGCCGTCCACGACCTGGGCGATGCTTCCGTCGTCACCCTCGACGGCCAGCTCCGTGGGGAGCGTGCCCTGGCGGGCCAGGGCCGCGACGTCGTGCGCACGTACCCTCGCGATGTCGTCGACGCGTTCGACCAGCGAATGACGCAGAAACATCACCAGGCTCACGGCGGTGACCACGAGGGCGACACCGACGACGATCGTGGCGGCCACGGTGGTGCGGGCGCGCACCGTCGTGAGGCGTGCCCGAGGCCGGGGGTTTTCAGCCGCCATCGGGGTCCAGTCGGTAGCCGACGAGACGGACGGTCTGGATCGCGGATCGACCGAACGGCTCGTCGATCTTCCTGCGGAGGTGCCGGACGTAGACCTCGACGATGTTGGGGTCGCCGTCGAACGCGAAGTCCCAGACGTGGTCGAGGATGGTGCCCTTGGAAAGCACTTCGCCCGGACGCCGCATGAGGAACTCGAGGAGGGCGAACTGGCGCGGAGTGAGTGAGACCTCCGTTTCCCCACGCCAGACCCTGTGGCCGGCGGGGTCGAGCCGCAGGTCGCCGACACTCAGCGTGGCCGGGCGCTCCCGCGAACCCCGGCGCAGCAGCGCCCGAATTCTGGCGACCAGGACGACATAGGAGAACGGCTTGGACAGGTAGTCATCGGCTCCGGTATCGAGAGCTTCCGCCTCGTCGAGCTCGCCGTCCTTGGCCGTGAGCATGAGAATCGGGGTCCAGTTGCCGGCCTCACGCAACTCGGCGCACACCTGGAAGCCGTTCTTGCCGGGAAGCATGATGTCGAGAACGATGACATCGAAGTCGCCGTCCGTGGCCCGCCAGAGGCCATCGATGCCGTCGAGTGCGACCTCAGCAGCGAACCCCTCGGCCTCCAGTCCACGCTTGATTGACCGGGCGAGGTGCTTGTCGTCCTCGACCACGAGGATGCGCACTTCCCAAGTGTGCCACTCGCCGGCTTACTGCCCGCTGAAGCCGCCGACGCGGACCTCCGGCTTCGTCCGGTTCAGCCGGCCTTCAGCGAACCCTCCGTACTGTCGCCATGACGTCCTGGTCGAACGGACCGCGGGTGGCGCGCCGCCACCTCGCACACGGCGAGAGGGGGACGCTCATGGCCAGCGCGCAGCTCGATGCGGTGCGGCTCACCAAGCGGTTCGGGGACCGTACGGCGGTTGACGGGTTGAGCTTCACCGCACGACAAGGCGAGGTCGTGGGACTGCTCGGGCCCAACGGGTCGGGCAAGACGACCACCATCCGATTGCTCACCACGGTGCTCGCGCCGACGAGCGGGGAGTTCTCGGTGGCTGGTGTTCCCTGCACCCGGCCGGGCGAGATTCGACGGCGGATCGGCGTGTTGCCGGAAAGCAGCGGCTATCCCGGACACCAGACGGGCGAGGAGTACCTGCGCTACCACGCGCGGCTGTTCGGCAACGCCCGTCCGGACGCCGCGCGGGTCGCCGAGCGGCTACTGGCGGAGGTAGGCCTGGCCGAGCGTGGCTCGTCGCGGATCTCCACGTACAGCCGCGGCATGCGGCAGCGGCTGGGTATCGCACGGGCGCTGGTCAACGATCCCGCTGTCGTGTTCCTCGACGAGCCGACGCTCGGGCTCGACCCGGCCGGGCAACGTCAGATGCTGGCGATCGTCCGCGAGATCGCGGTGGTCAGGGGAGCGACGGTCATTCTCAGCACCCATACCCTTCCGGACGTCGAGGAGATCTGCACGAGCGTGCTGATCCTTCACAAGGGAAAGGTCCTCGTCTCCGGCACCTCCGGCGAGGTCACCCGCGCTGTCCCCACCCAGCAGTACGCGCAGATGCGCGTACCGATCGAGTTGGTCACTCGGGCCCGGGACGCCCTCGCGGGGGTTGCCGGCCTGACGTTGGAGCCGGCCGATGAACGTCCCGACATCCTCAAGTTCTCCGTGAACGACCGGTCGGTCGTCACGCAGGCCGGCGCGGATCCGGGGATGAATGGACCGCTGCGGGCGGTGCTGAGCGCCGACGTGCCGGTTCTGTCCTTCGAGGTCGAAGGCGCGCGGCTCAGCGACGCGTTTCTGGCTATGACCGGGGAGGGTGTCCGATGACGACGGGTCTGCGGGGGCGGGTCCGGAACGCCGAACCCAGCGCGGGCGCGGTTCGCGGCGATGGACCGGGTTGGCGGGTCATCGCCGAACAGGAGTGCCGCGATCTGTGGGTGAGCGGGCGCGGCCCGGTGTTGGTCTTCGCGTTCAGCGTCGTCCTGAGCGTCATGACCTACCTTGCCGGTACCAGTCAGGTGCTCAACTTCCTCGAGCAGCGGGAGGCGGTGAACCTCACCCTGCAGGTTGCGGTGGCGGTCGGCGTCCTCGTCACGCTGGTGGTCAGCGCCGACGCGATCAGCGGGGAGCGGGAACGGGGCACGTTGGAGAGCCTGCTGCTCGCACCCGTCTCCCGCCGGGCGATCGTGCTGGGGAAGTTCGCCGCCGCCTTGTCGCTTTGGCTCGCGGCCTTCGTCGTGAGCGTGCCGTATCTGTGGGCGCTCGGACGCGGAGTGTCCATCGTCGGGCAGGCGCTGCTGCTGGGCCTGCTCGTCGGCACGCTGCTGGCCGTCGCGCTCGCCGCGCTCGGTCTGCTGATCAGCGCCGTGTCGAGCTCCAACAAAGTCAGCCTCGCGGTGAGCCTGTTCCTGCTGTTGGCGCTCTTCGCACCGACCCAGTTGCCCGGCGGCGCGCCGAAGGGCTGGTTCGGTGATCTTCTCGTCCGGCTCAATCCGGTCGGCGCGTCGCTGCACTACCTGACGGCTGTGCTCGTCAACGGGCACAGCTGGACGCGGGACCTGTCGTACCTGATCTCTCCGCTACTCATCGCGGTACTGACCGGGGGCGTCCTGATTGCCGCCGGCACCCGGATCGTCAGGCTCTATGGAGGGGTGAGCGGAGCATGAAGACAGAGCTGGCCCTCGCCGGGCTGTTGCTGGCGCTGACGGCTCCCGTCGGCTCGACCGCTTCGGCGGCAGCCGCTCCGCCGCCACTACCCGGCGTCGTTGAGGTCGTATTGGAGCAGAGCCGACTCAACACGGTCGTTGGTGAGCGGCTGACGCTTGAATCCCGCGTGGTCAACTCGGGTGAGGCGCCGACCGACCGGCTGGTGGCCCACCTCAACGTCGCGAGCCTGAACGGCGTCTACGTCGACCTCGAGGACTGGTCGGCGGACGTGACCCGGGAGGTTTCGCCGGTGGCGCCGGGCAGCAGCACGTCACTGTCCTGGCAGTACCAGGCCGTCAACACCGGCAGTTTCGACGTCTACGTCGTGCTCATGCCCGGCGGCGACTCCACGGCGGGTACGGGCCCGCTGGTGGTGAGCCAGCCGCTACACGTGAGCGTGGCCGGAAAGCGGACCCTGACCGCAGCGGGCTCGCTGCCGGTTGCCATCGTCGTTCCGGTCGTGCTCGCTCTGGTGGCCGCAGCTGCCAGATATCGCATTCGGCGTATGAGTTGACGGGAGGAACTCACCCTCGCGCAACGGCGTCGTCGCTGGGTCAGGCCGAGGGCAATCTGGCCAAGTAGGCCCAGGGTCGGGCGGGTTTCCGTACGCTGCGCTGAGTGAAATGGGCACGTTCCTTCGTCGCACTGGCGGCGACCCTGACTGTCACGGCGTGCGATGCCGTCCGGACCCCGCCGGCCGCTGCGCCCACCCGCTCCGCCCCTGCGGGCTCCCCGTCGCACCCCGCCGAGATCACTTTGGCCTTCGCGGGCGACGTGCACTTCGCCGACCGAACGGCCGATCTGCTGGGCGACCCGGCGACCGCGTTCGGGTCGATCTCGTCGACGCTGTCGGCCGCGGACCTGGCGATGGTCAACCTGGAAACGGCGGTCACCACACGCGGCACTCCCGAGCCGAAGGAGTTCCATTTCCGGGCGCCGGCAAGCGCGTATGACGCGGTGAAGGCCGCCGGCATCGACGTCGTGTCGATCGCCAACAACCACGCATTGGACTATGGGCGGACAGGGCTGGCCGACACCGTGGACGCAGCCAGGGCCGTCGGGTTGCCGGCCGTCGGGGCGGGCGCCGACGCGGCGGCGGCGTACGCGCCGTGGATCACCGAGATACGCGGTACAAAAATCGCTGTCCTCGGCTTCAGCCAGGTCTCCGAGCTGTGGTCGGAGTGGAGTGCCACAGACACCCGGGCCGGTATCGCGATGACCCGCGACTTACCGCGCGCCGTCGCGGCGGTGCGCGCCGCCCGGCGCCAGGCCAGCGTGGTCGTCGTCTACGTCCACTGGGGCACGGAGGGCGACGCGTGTCCACCCGCCGAGGCTCGCGCGTTCGCTGGCGAGATGGCCGAGGCCGGTGCCACGATCGTCGTCGGCACCCACGCCCACCTACTGCTCGGCGACGGGTGGCTCGGCAAGACCTTCGTCCAGTACGGACTCGGCAACTTCCTGTGGTGGCGTGACGACGCGTACAGCAACGACACGGGGGTGCTGCGGGTGACCCTCGACGCTTCGGCGATCTCGAAAACGGAACTGGTGCCCGCGACGATCTCCCGACGCACCGGTCGACCCGAACTCGCCGGCCGCGAGGACACGGCCCGGATCGGCCAGGAGTACGCGGGCCTGCGCGCCTGCACCGGACTCGCCGCGAGCCCCGCCCCATAGTCGGGCGAAGCACGGCCCCGCAGCGTGGAAACACAGGGCGGTGAAATTCAGCCGACTTCGACACGCGCAGCTAAAACGGCCGGAACCACAACTCCGTGAGTGCAGCTACTGCGGCCCCCGGCCTCATGCCCACCTGCCCCAGCCGTGGGCGTGGTGCCCGCCGATTGTGGGGTCGGCGGGCACCGTCGTGGTGGTGGGCATCAGCTGCCGCAGCAGCCGCCGGCCTGACCGCCAGCGGGGGCGGCGTCGAGGGTGACCAGGTTCAACGGTGCGGACAGCAGGCCCCCGGAGATGCCGGTGGCCAGCCCGCGCACTGCCGGCTCGGCGGTGGGCGCCGGCCCGCAGCAGCTGTCGCCGGTGGCGGAGTCCGTGGGGTTGCTGTTGCACACGCCGGTTTCGGGCAGGTCGAGTTGGACGTCTCGGGCGGCGTCCCAGTCGCCGGCGAGGGCGGCGACGACAGAGCGGACCTGCTCGTAGCCGGTGGCCATGAGGAACGTCGGCGCCCGGCCGTAGGACTTCATGCCGACGGCGTAGTAGCCGGCCTCCGGGTGGGCGAGTTCGTCGACGCCGTGTGGGGGCACGGTGCCGCAGGAGTGCTCGTTCGGGTCGATGAGCGGCGCGAGCGCGCGGGTGGCACCCATGATCGGGTCCAGGTCCAGGCGCAGCTCGGCGGCGATCGAGTGGTCCGGTCGGAAGCCGGTGGCCGCGACGATCCGGTCCACGGTGACCGACTCCTCGCCGCCGTCGCCGTGCCGCACCACCACACTCACCCGACCGTCTGTCGGGGTGAGCGCGTGCACGGAGAAGCCGGTGAGCAGCCGGATCCGGCCGGCGTCGACGTGCTCGCGCAGCCGTGAGCCCAGGGCGCCGCGGGCGGGCAGCGCGTCGGCGTCTCCGCCGCCGTAGGTACGCGCCGGTGAGGCGGTCCGGATCGCCCAGGTCACCTCGGTGCCCGGCGTGGATCCGGCCAGTTCGGCCAGGGACAGCAGCGTGTTCGCGGCGGAGTGGCCGGCCCCGACGACGAGGGTGTGCCGGCCGGCGAAGCGGTCCCGGGCCGCGCCGAGAACGTCGGGCAGCGCGTGCTCCAGGAACGGAACGACAGTGGACTCGCCGCGGGCGGCCAGGCCGGAGGCGCCCAGGACGTTCGGCGTGCCCCAGGTGCCGGACGCGTCGATCACCGCGCGGGCGAGTAGCTCTTCGCCGTCGGCGAGGCGGATCAGGAACGGCGTGGACTCACGGCCGGCGGTGCGCAGTCGGTCCAGGCCCAGACGGCTGATCGCTTCGACCCGGGCGCGGTAGCGCAGGTACGGCTTGAGCTGCGGCAGCTCCGCGAGGGGCTGGAGGTAGTCGCCGGCCAGCTCCGCTCCGGTGGGCAGGGCCTCCAGGTCAGGGGCGACCCAGCCCGCCTCGTCGAGAATCCGGCGGGCGGCCGGGTCGATGTTGTAGCGCCACGGGGAGAACACCCGCACGTGGCCCCACTGCCGCACGGCGGCACCCGGGGTGTCGCCGGCTTCGAGGACGGTGAAGGCGATGCCCCGCTCGTGCAGGTGCGCGGCGGCGGCCAGGCCTACTGGTCCGGCGCCGATGACCACGACAGGCAGCTCGTTCAGGGTGCTCACCGGTCAAACTCCTCTGTGTTGAGAACTATCGAATCAAGTAGGTAGACGAGGCCCTGCTTGTGAGGGGCCAGGGTTGGTCAGGTGACGACGGGACTGCGCCGCTCGAGCAGGACGACGTCGCGCCAGCGGCCGTGGTGGCGACCAACCCGCTCGCGCACGCCGATGACCCGGAAGCCGGCCCGCTCGTGCAGGGCGAGGCTGGCGGCGTTTTCGGGGAAGACTCCGGACTGGATGGTCCAGATGCCGGCGGCTTCGGTGGAGGTGATCAGCGTGTCCAGCAGCAGCCGGGCGACGCCGCGGCCCTGCGCGACGGGGTCGACGTAGACGGAGTGCTCGACCACGCCGGCGTAGACCGTGCGCCCCGAGGTGGGCACGACAGCGATCCAACCGACCACCGTGTTCCCGTCGATCGCCACGAAGCGGTGTTCGGGCAGCTTTGCCGCGTCGAACGCCGCCCAGGTGGGTGCGATCGTCTCGAAGCTGGCGTTGCCGGCGTCGAGTCCGGCCTGATAGATCGCCAGAACCCGCTCGGCGTCGTCGTCCCGCAGGGGGCGCACCGTGATGTCGGCCATCAGCAGGCTCCATTCGGGTGGGGGGCGGGTCGGCCCATGACCACGTCCGCGGCGGACGGGAAGCAGTCGACGCAGGCGTCGTTGATCCGGTAGTGGCGGGCGGTGCCGACCGGCTCGACGAAGACGAACCGCACCTCGGTGAGGATCTTCAGGTGCTGCGAGACGGTGGACTGCGCCAGGCCGACGGCGCCGACGATTTCTCCCACGCTCATTGGTCGGGCGTGCCGGGCGAGGTATTCGACGATCTGCACTCGGGTCGGGTCGGCCAGGGCCCGGAACCAGGATGCGTACGCCTGCGCGGTGGTCCGGTCGAGCATCTCGGCCGCCACATCTCCCCCTTCATCGTCTATCGCCGATTGGCGATGAAAGTGTAGCGGGTGTGGGCGCGGCGAGGGACACGGTCGCGACAACCAGGCGGGCGATGGCCGTCAGGGTGTGCGGGTCGACGCGATCCGGGGTGTCCGCGGGACTGTGGTAGCCGGCCATTCCCGCACCGATGCCCACAGCCGCAAGCCCTGCGACGCCGTAGCGGCGGTTGTCCGACGCCACGGGCCCGGCAGCTAGGGGAAGGCCGGTGTGTCGGCCGGCTTGGTCGAGCAGGGCGAGCAGCCGGTGGGCGGGGCCCCCGGCCTCTACCGCGGCGGCCTGGTCGAGGCGGCCGGCGCCGTCGACGTTGATGACCAGCGGGTTGCCGCCGCTGGCACGCAGTCGAGAACTGTGGTGGGCGGAGCCCAACGCCCCGATTTCCTCGGCGTCGAGCAGCGCGACGGACAGTCCGAGTTCGTCGGGGAGCACGGCGGACAGGACCCGGGCGGCCTCCAGGACCACGGCGACGCCGCTGGCGTTGTCGGACGCGCCGGGCTGGCGCAGGCCGGGGTGGTCGCCGACCCCGTCGTAGTGGGCGGTCAACAGCAGCTCTACCGCACGGGGCGAGGGTCGGTCGAAGGTGGCGTAGATGTTGGTCCCGGTGGCGTCGGCGCGACGTAGTGGCGTGTTCGCGCTCATCCAGCCCTCACCGGCGGCGCTCAAGACGACAGAGTGCGTGCGCGGGTCCAGCGTCAGGACCGGCAGGGGTCCCGGGTCCGGGCCCGCGAGGGTTGTGTACTGCCATCCGTCGGCGTCGACCGCGCGGCTCAGGAGCAGACCGGCAGCGCCTCGGGTGTCACGGTAGGCGTCGAACAGGCTCATCCCCGCTGGCACCACCAGCCAGCGGCCGGTTGGGTCATCGCTACCGGCCACACCCAGCAGGCCACGCCTGACCTCGATGGTGTCGGTGGAAGCCGGGTGGATCGACACCTCACGACCGAAGGTCAGATCCGCCGCCACGTCGCCGACACCCCATGTGACGGTCGGTGCGGCGTAGATGTCCGGCACGGCCCGGACCGGGAAGTCGTCGGTTTCGACCCTCGCGCCGAGCGCGGTGAGGTGGTCGGCGAGCCAGGCGCGGGCGGCAGCCCCGCCCGGCGTGCCGACCCGCCGACCGGCGAAGTCGTCCGCGGCCAGGGCGGCGACGGTCGTGGTCATCCGCTCGGCGGACACGGCCCCCGCGAGCCGCGCCGCCATGCTGGCGGGCGAGCCGGCTGCCGACGTCATCCGCAGCACCCCTGTCCGGTGCGCATCGCGTCGGCCTTCTCCGTGGTGCCGCAGCAGGAGTCGGCCGCCTCGGCGGTCTGTTGGGTGCCGCAGCACGGGCCGCCGGTCGTCGCTGTCTCGCCAGCGGGCGGGAGGATCGAGCCGACCCCCTGCGCGGGGCTTCCGCAACAGGAACCCGACCCGGTCACGGCCAGGGCGGCGCCCGGGTCCCCGGTGAATCCGCCGGCCCTCTGGGTGTCCTCGCTCATCGTGACGTCTTCCTTCCGTCTGTCTTGACGTTTGTCTAAGCAGAGAGTTGCACGTTGATTAGAAGGATGTCAACCTAGAGACATGTCGAAGCAAGGCGCGCCTCTCGCCCTCGTGGATCTGACCGCTGATACGCCGTGCTGCCCTCCACTGGCTCAGCGCCGGGTGCCGGCCGAAACCGCCGCAGTGCTTGCTCCGGCGTTCAAGGCCCTGGGCGATCCGGTGCGGCTGCAGCTGATGTCGATGATCGCCTCGGCGGAGGGCGGGGAGGCGTGCGTCTGCGACCTCACTCCCGCCTTCGACCTCACCGGGCCGACCATCTCGCATCACCTCAAGACGCTGCGCGAGGCCGGCCTCGTCGATGCCGAGCGACGCGGGACGTGGGTCTACTACCGCGCTCGCCCGGCCATCCTGCGCCAGCTCGCCGCGCTGCTCACGGTCGAACCGACCCCCACGGCGTAGGCCACGGCCGGCGCCGCAGCCCCCGGGTGAACATCCACCCAGCCGGGTGCACTCAGCGCGCCCCACATCGATCACCGACTCGTCGCCATTTGACAGCGTCACAGTTGCTCAGCAATAGTTGACTCAATGACTATTGAGCTTGCTTCCCTGCAGGGGCGCGCCCGCATCCACGCCGCGCTCGGGGATCCGGCGCGCCTGGCGGTCGTCGACGCGCTCACCCTGGGCGACGCCTCCCCTGGTGAGATCGCCCAGGACCTGGGGATGCCGACGAACCTGGTCGCCCACCACGTCAAGGTCCTCACCGAAGCCGGGCTCATCGTCCGCAGCCGGTCCGAGGGAGACCGCCGTCGCACCTACCTGCGGCTGCGGCCCGAGGCCCTGGCCATGCTGATGCCGGCGCCGTTGACCGAGGCGGGTCGGGTGGTGTTCGTCTGCACCCACAACTCCGCCCGCTCGCAACTCGCCGCCGCCCTCTGGTCCGACCGCACCCACACCTCGGCGGCGTCCGCAGGAACGCAGCCCGCAGAGCGGGTTCATCCGCGGGCTGTCGCCGTGGCCCACCGGCACGGACTGCGGCTGAACCCGACCGGCACCGCGCACGTCGCGGACATCGTGCGCGACGGCGACCTCGTCATCGCCGTCTGCGACAACGCCCACGAGGAACTCACCGGCCCAGCCGCGCCCCGACTTCACTGGTCGGTGCCCGACCCGGTCCGCGTCGACACCGACGCCGCGTTCGAGGCCGCGTTCGCCGACCTCGCCGCCCGCGTCGACCGCGTCGCCCCCAACGTCGCCCCCGCCACGAGTTCGGCCGGCCCCCATGACTGACACCAACCCCTACCTACGCGATGAACGAGGGCAACCCGGCGCCCAACTGCACCCCGTAAGCAGCAAGCCGCAGCAGAGCAGGGCGGACGAGACGTACCGAGGCCTGGTGAATCCGTCGCGTCCCGCCGGCCGTTACCAGCGTCTCGACCGCAACAGCGACCCCGCCCGCGCCCTGCCTGCGATTCCCGACCAGGCACCGGTCAACCGACCCCGCGATCCACACTGCAAGGAAGGCTTCTGATGTCCGACAAGCCGAGCATCCTGTTCGTCTGCGTCCACAACGCCGGCCGCTCCCAGATGGCCGCCGGCTGGCTGCGCCACCTCGCCGGCGACGCCGTCGAGGTCCGCTCCGCCGGCTCCGCCCCGGCCGAGACGGTCAATCCCGCCGCAGTGCAGGCCATGCGGGAGGTCGGCATCGACATCACCGACCAGACGCCGAAGCTCCTCGAGTACGCCACAGCGCAGTCCTCGGACGTCATCGTGACCATGGGCTGCGGCGACGCCTGCCCGGTCTTTCCCGGTAAGCGCTACGAGGACTGGAAGCTCGACGACCCCGCCGGCAAGGGCGTCGAGGCCGTCCGCCCCATCCGCGACGAGATCCGCACTCGCGTGGAGAAACTCCTCACCGAGTTGCGCCCTGTCGCCTGACCCCGAGACCGCCCCGCGCGCCCGCTACTGAACCCACTACCGACTCCGGCCCGAATCGCTCCGCGCGCTCGGTCAGTGCATCACCTTCGCCGACCAGACGCCCACCGGCGCCGAGGGCAGACGGCCCTGCATGCCCGACGCACCCGCCCAGGAACCAACAGAGGAACGAACCCCATGACGGCACTGGCCACACCGGCGCGCACCACACCACGGCTCTCGACGCTGGACCGGCTCCTGCCGGTATGGATCGGCGCCGCCATGACCGCCGGGCTGCTCCTCGGCCGACTGATCCCCGGACTCGACGACGCCCTCGACCGGGTCAAGATCGGCGGGATCTCCGTACCCATCGCCCTCGGCCTGCTGATCATGATGTACCCGGTCCTGGCCAAGGTCCGCTACGACCGCCTCGACACCGTCACCTCCGACCGGCGCCTGCTGATCTCCTCCCTGGTCATCAACTGGCTCATCGGCCCCGCCGTCATGTTCGCCCTGGCCTGGCTGCTCCTACCCGACCAGCCCGCGTACCGCACCGGCCTCATCATCGTCGGCCTCGCCCGCTGCATCGCCATGGTCATCATCTGGAACGACCTCGCCTGCGGCGACCGGGAAGCCGCCGCCGTCCTGGTCGCGCTCAACTCCGTATTCCAGGTCCTCGCCTTCGGCCTGCTCGGCTGGTTCTACCTCACGGTCCTGCCCGGCTGGCTCGGCCTGGAGCAGGCCGGACTGGCAGTCTCCGGATGGGACATCGCCGGCAGCGTCCTGGTCTTCCTCGGCATCCCCCTGACCGCGGGCTACCTCACCCGCAAACTCGGCGAACGCGCCAAGGGCCGCGACTGGTACGAGGCGAAGTTCCTGCCCCGGATCGGGCCGGTCGCCCTGTACGGGCTGCTGTTCACCATCGTGCTGCTCTTCGCTCTGCAGGGCGACGCGATCACCGCCCAGCCCTGGGACGTCGCCCGCATCGCGCTCCCCCTCCTCGCCTACTTCGCGATCATGTGGTTCGGCTCGTTCGCCATCGGTCGGGCGATCGGCCTGAACTACGAACGCACCACCACCCTCGCCTTCACCGCGGCCGGCAACAACTTCGAACTTGCCATCGCCGTGGCGATCGGCGTGTTCGGCGTCACCAGCGGCCAGGCCCTCGCCGGAGTCGTCGGACCACTGATCGAGGTACCGGTCCTGGTCGCCCTCGTCTACGTCAGCCTTGCCGCCCGCCGCCGGTTCTTCCCCACCGGACTCACCAATGCCTAGCCGGGCACAGGCAACGGCTCCGGCCGCCAGCGGCACGAGGTCGACCGTCGGGAGCCGTTCGGGCCACGTACTCCGTTCACCGGCGTGTTCGGCTCGGAAACCGTCGAACGGCACGCCTTCGAGTCCTACATGTATCTGCACCGCACCGTCCGCTGCCGATCATCGGAGATCGGGTGCCCGCACTCAGACTCGCTCATGGGAGTGAATCTTGCATCAGGCAGGCCACGACGTCCGCACATCAAGCGTCCACGAAGCGGCAGGATCGACCGCGCGTCCCGCGGCATGACAGTGCGTTCGCCCGTGAGAAAGTTGCTGTCATGGCAGCTGAAGCGACTCCGGGCCGCGAGGTTGTACTCGAGACGGATCGCCTGCTGCTCAGACCTTGGCGGGTAGCCGAGGCTGTCGTCCAGCGCGAGCTGTGGACCGAACGTGATCCACGAGTGCCGCCGCACCGCCGAATCGACGCGGATGGACACCCCACGATCGCGGAGCTCGAGGATTCGATCCGCACCAACCAGCCATCGTCGATCGGGTTGCTGGCGGTCGAGCGGAAGGCCGCTCGTGACGTCATCGGCTACTGCGGGCTGATCGACAGCGCACGAGGATCGGAAGGGGAACCGGAACTGGCGTTCGAGCTGCTACGCCGATTCTGGGGCCAGGGATACGCGACCGAGGCCTCTTTCGCGGTTCTGGACTGGGCGAGATCGTCCGGGTACGAACGTCTGTGGGCCACAGTCTGGGAGTGGAACACCGCTTCTCGCCGTGTGCTGGCCAAGGTCGGGTTCACCGAGACCGAGCGGAAGGAAGTGGACGCGGTCTACGGGACCACCCTGTTCACCACGAGACGGCTCTGACACACCCGGTGTTTCGCCTTGAGGGCGGCTCCGAGCAGCGACGGCAGGCGTCAGCTGCCCCATTCCGAGTTCGTGCTGCGGTGTGCCACAAGCGGATCGATCACCGGACATGGTTGCACGCTGCCGAAGTGCCCGGTGATAACGCCATAAGGTCCCCTGCTCGGGCAGATCAACAGTACGGA
The DNA here is from genome assembly GCF_040608515.1 of Micromonospora sp. NPDC005173. Taxonomy (NCBI): domain Bacteria; kingdom Bacillati; phylum Actinomycetota; class Actinomycetes; order Micromonosporales; family Micromonosporaceae; genus Micromonospora; species Micromonospora sp. NPDC005173. Next base: position 2,829 of record NZ_JBEXIK010000037.1, on the reverse strand, counting down.
CGATTCGTGCGGGCTGACGGGAGCTTCCAGGCCGGCACCTGCCCTACAACGCCTGCCCCCTTCTGACCTCACCTAGTAAGTCCTCCTCCCAATCGACGGGTGGTCGGTGTGCGGCGCTGCCCCGCGACGGGTTTGCTGCGACCCCGTGGAAGGGGCGAGTTCGCCACCGCAGTTGTGTACGAGGACCGGTGTGTTGCCGGCGAGCACATAGGACGTGTGGAGGCCAGCGACAGCGGGGTCACGCATCGTCTTGTGACCGGTAACGGCCGGCAATGGGCGCCGGAGCGCGGCCGGGGATCGGACCGGATCAAAAATGATCTTGCCTTCGATGCATGCGCCGGACTGGTCGCAAGCCTCGGAGTCGAACCGAGCAGGCCGCCGTTATGAGCAGCAGCTGGACCCACGTCCGCCCGCGCCTCACTCCGCAGTGGATGGCATCTAGAGGCCGTAGCCGGACTCGAACCGGCGTGCGCGGGTTTGCAGACCGCTCCCTCACCCCTCGGGCATACGACCGTGCGCGCCCCCGGACCGATTCGAACGGCCGGCCTGCGGTCCCGGAAACCGCTGCTCTATCCGCTGAGCTACGGGGGCATGGTGCGCGTCCCTGGTGCCGACCCAGGTCTGCTCGAAAGCGCCGGCTTTACAGGCCGGGGGGCGTGCCGCCGCCCACGACGCGCTTGGGGTGACTGGCGGGACTCGAACCCGCGACAACCCGGGACCACAACCCGGTGCTCTACCACTGAGCTACAACCACCAGGCTTCTAAATCTCCGTCGACCCAGGAATCAAAAAGTCATCGGCCATCCGAACGAGCGACCGTTGGCCGTTGACCGGTGGGGCGACCCGCAGGTACGCCGACGATTTCCCGACTTCGCTGACCGGCACCAGGTAGACGCCGGGCCGTCCCGGGACTGCGACACCGAAGTAGTCGACCAGCCCGACGTAGGTCGTTCGTTGTTGAGCGTAGTTCTTGGAGGTAGTGGCGAACTCGATGACCGAGCCGTTCCGGACCAGCCGGGCGGTCTTGCACTGGACCGACTTCATCCCGTCGCCGGTCTCGATCACCAGGTCTGCTTTGCCCACCCCGAATGGAACGTAGCAGGGGTAGCCAGCATTAGTGAGGGCGGCCAGTACGCGACTCTCCACGATGGCTGCGACGGCGTTGGAGTCGTTCGCCGTGAGCGCAGTCGGGCGAGACGGGAACGCGATTGGCGGTCTAACAGACGTGGCCGTCTTCGGCGCAGCAGCGACGCGACGACGGGATTGCAGCCCATGCTTCTTGAGCCAGTAACGAACGTTGACCTGAGAGCAGCCGTGGCGGTCGGCGATTTGGCGCTGGCTCAGCCCTTTGGCCAGCGCGGATTCCAATAGCTCTTTGTCCACACGGGCAGTGTAGCTCAACCCGGTGCGCTGCTGTTGCGCTACGGCCACACTCGCGGCCCGAAGGCCAGTACCCGCAGAGGGATTTGAACCCCCGACCTGCGCCGTGTGAAGGCGCTGCTCTGCGCGCTGAGCTATGCGGGCTTGGCTCCCCTGCCTGGACTCGAACCAATATCAGCCGGTTAACAGCCGGCCGCTCTACCTTTGAGCTACAGGGGAATGGCAGCGCGGACGGGACTCGAACCCGCACATGTCCCGGGTGAAAGCCGGGCGACTCTTCCATTCGTCCACCGCGCCAGGTGGGTACGTGCCGCGAGCTGGGATCGAACCAGCGACCTACGCCTTGTCGAGACGTTGCTCTCCCGCTGAGCTACCGCGACGGGAGCGGGACCGGGATTCGAACCCGGGTACCTCTGGGTTATGAGCCCAGCGCGCTTCCATAACTGCGCCATCCCGCAAGTGGGCCGCCAGAGGATCGAACTCTGGAAACTCCGATTAAAAGTCGGCAGCTCTACCACTGAGCTAGCGGCCCGCGTTTGGTGCCCCGCGCTGGAATCGAACCAGCGACACGCAGTTTAGGAAACTGCTGCTCTATCCCCTGAGCTAGCGGGGCGAATTGGTACGCCGAGTGGGATTCGAACCCACGACCTACGGATTAAGAGTCCGCAGCTCTGTCCACTGAGCTACCGGCGCATGAATTACTTTTCTTCAATCCTGGAAGGTAGCATGACGGCATGCCTTCCAACGTAGAGCGAGCATGGGTCGCCGGCATTGTTGACGGCGAGGGTTGTGTAACTCTGATTGGCTCAATCAATCAGTCAGCCTTCCGCAAACCGCTGATATCTGTCGACAACACCGACGTAGAGATCCTGAATGAGCTGGGTCGGCTTTACGGGGGAAGGGTCGTCGCCAAGAAGAAGGCTGCGGACCATCACCGACAGGCGTGGACTTGGCGTGTCTACGGAGCAGACAACATCATCGCCTTGTTGCGTGAGATCGTTCCGTACATGCGCTGCGCGGCGAAGCTTGAGCGCGCCTGGCTGCTCCTAGACGAGTACAAGCGGCTCACTCCGCGCAACGGGTGGTACACCGATGAAGCGAGACGCGCGAAGCTGGACTTCGAGCGTCGCTTTATGGCGGTGGGGGCAGGTCGAGGCAGCCAGTGTCGACCCATCCTGGCACCCCGGCTGGCGGAGGAGAGCGGGGTCGAACCGCTACAGGTATGAACCTCAACCGTTTTCGAGACGGTGGCCGGCGCCGGCTATCGGCTGGCTCCTCCATGAGTCGGGTACGAGGGAGTTGAACCCCCCGCCTCCGCGTCCCGAACGCGGCGCTCTCCCAAGCTGAGCTAGTACCAACGCCGTTCAGTTAGGCGGCTGGTGTGGGTGTCAAGGGTCGGGGATGACGATGTCGATGCTGGTGGTGGCTTGATAGCTGCGGCGGTCGATGG
>NZ_JBEXIK010000036.1:0-66328 GCF_040608515.1 Micromonospora sp. NPDC005173 | reverse complement strand
CCCGACACCGCCTGGATCAACAACCCGGCCCGGCAAGAACAACCCACCCGCTAACGACAACCTGTCTCAGGTTGACTTGACAACTACCGGCCTGCGATCGACAACCAGTGACAAGGAGCGATCATCGCCTGATCGTGTCTGTGCAGCTCAGCGCCTACTTCTGACAGTCAATGACAAGGTTGGCATCGCTACGGTTGGTAACAAGGGGTTTTGACAACCAATGACAAGCCTTGAAGGAGGAGGCTTGACATGAGGTTCTTCTGGGTTCAAGTCTCCTCGTTCTCCACGAGGACTGCTTGGGCAGCTGCCTCCCAGTCACGGTAGCTGATTTGTGCAGGGCTGACGAAGCTCGCCCGAGACGCGCTGAAGAACCAGCACCTGCGGGTGAGGGTGTGGGAGGCAGGCGATGTGGTCGACGCCGTTCTGCGTACGTATGACCGGCTGCCGGAAGAGATTCGCGCCCAGGTGCCGCTGCGCAGGGTATGGATGCTCTCCGACGCTGGCCTCTGAGCTGGACCGCCTGCTCGCCGGCGGGGCAGCCGTCGCCCGATCTCGTTTGCCGGGGATGGGCGGCCAGAACCGCTTGGGTGCCGCCTGGTGTATGGGTCTGCTGCACCGACAGGTGACATCTGAGATGGCTTGCCGAGTGGGCAGGCTGGAAGGATGTTGCTGTGCCCAAGCCCTACCCCCGTGAGTTCCGCGATGATGTCGTGCGAGTGGCTCGTGACCGTGACCCGGGCGTGACGGTCGAGCAGATCGCGAAGGACTTCGGGGTCCACCCGATGACATTGTTCAAGTGGCTGCGCCAGGCCGACATCGACGCCGGGATCAAGCCTGGCGTCAGTGGCAGCGACTCGGCCGAGCTGCGTGAGGCCCGTAAGCGGATCAAGCTGCTTGAGCAGGAGAACGAAGTCCTGCGCCGGGCCGCGGCGTACTTGTCGCAGGCGAATCTGCCGGGAAAAGGCTCTACCCGCTCGTGAGCGAGCTGGCCGCCGACGGGGTCCCCGTGGCGGTGACGTGCCGGGTATTGAATATCGCTCGTCAGCCTTACTACCGGTGGCTTGCCCGCCTTGTCACCGACGCCGAACTGGCTGAGGCGTATCGGGCGGACGCGTTGTTCGACGCCCATCGCGATGACCCGGAGTTCGGATATCGGTTCCTGGCCGATGAGGCCCGCGCTGCCGGCCAGCCGATGGTCGAGCGCACCGCCTGGAAAATCTGCTCCGGCATGGGCTGGTGGAGCGCGTTCAGCAAGAAGAAGCATCGGGGCAAGGGCGGCAAGGTCGGTCCGCCGGTGCACGACGATCTGGTGCGCCGCGACTTCACCGCGGACGGCCCGAATCGGTTGTGGCTGGCCGACATCACTGAACACCGCACCGGTGAGGGCAAGCTGTATCTGTGCGCGATCAAGGACGTGTGGTCCAACCGGATCGTCGGCTACTCCATCGACTCACGCATGGAATCGCGGCTGGCCGTCAACGCCCTGCACAACGCCGTAGCCCGCCGTGGTGACGTGGCCGGCTGCGTGCTGCACACCGACCGCGGGTCGCAATTTCGAAGCCGGAAATTCGTCCGTGCCCTCAACCAGCACCACGTGATCGGGTCGATGGGCAGAGTCGGCGCCGCCGGCGACAACGCCGCCATGGATTCGTTCTTCGGCCTGCTGCAGAACAACGTGCTTGACCGCCGGACCTGGACGACCCGGCAGCAGTTGAGGACAGCGATCGTGACCTGGGTCGAACGGACCTACCACCGCCGCCGACGCCAACGATCCCTGTCCCGGTTGACCCCTATCGAGTACGAGACCATCATGACCCGACCGGCCAGTCAGGCCGCGTGACTGAAACTGTCACCTGTCGGTGCAGCAGACCCTATCGCCTATCTTTCGGGGCAACGTGCGGCTCGTTAGCAGTGCTCCTTCTTCGCTTGTTCGGCGACGGCCCTCGCCTGCTTCAGCAACTCCGCTACCTTGCTCTGGTAGCCGCGTCCCTTCTTGCGCCAGGCTTCCGCTTTCAGCGATACCCGATTGATGAGGGCCTTGACTTGGTCTGCGTCTGTCGCCTGGGGCGGTGTGTAGTCCGGTAGCGCGGTGGCAGCCTGCTGAGACTCAGTCAATGCGCGGTCGAGGTCAGCGGCGGCGTCCTTGAGGGAATCGATCTCGCTCGTCAGGCTCAACATGTCGCTGTCGATGGTGTATGCGTCGCTCTCCACCGTGTAGGCGTCGCTGTCTGCGGTGTATGCATCGCTGCAGGCAACCGACTGGTCAGCCTCCCTGTCCGCCTTCGCAGCGTTGGCTTTTGCGTCTGCGAGGTGGTCGCGAGCGGCGGACAAGTGACTGTCAAAGTCCGAGAACGAGGGCGGCGTGGCGAGCCCGGCCTGAACAGCCTGCATCTTCTTCATGACGGCCTCGGCCGCGGAGGCGATCCGCTGCCTACTCTCTTGCGCTGAGGCCGCCGCTGCGGCACTCGCCGCAGCCGCCTCATTCTCTGAGGCGTTGGCCCGACCGGACGCCTGCACGACATTCACGGCATCGTTGTACGTCTTGAGCGACCCCGGCTTCAGCACCATGACAGTTGCGATTGCGCCGTCGTCCTGAGGTACCTGAAGGCTCATGCTGGAGCGCGACAGGGTGCCGGAAATGTTGTGGACGAGCCCGAACCCCTGGGGGAAGCTGAGAGTCAGGGCATTGCCGTCCAACGTGCCTGTGAAGGCGGCGTGCGACGGCGTCGTCGTGGTCGCGCTCTCGTGGGCCAAGCGGATCTCGTCCAGGGTTCCGGACAGCGTGTTCGCCTCCCGGGTGATCTGGACCATGACGGTGCTTGTTGCGTCGGCTCCCACCCAGATGTGGGGGAACTCCTCGGCCTGGCTGCTGAGTCTCGAGCACGACGTCACAGCGAGGCCCGCCATGAGTAACAAGCCCGCAATCAGTCGCCGGGCACGCCAGGGGCACCTTTGCACCGCTGCAAACTAGCGATCGCGGCACCCACTCGGTACCGCCATCCGGACGGTGTCCCCTGTAGCTACGTCTATGGCATCCCGCCTTGACGCGGGGACGAGGCCATGGGCAGCCAGAGCACAGGCCGAAGGGGGAGGCTGCCGGGCCCATCAGGGCGGCGAGTGGCGGTACATCGTGGGCGGACAGGTCTGCCCGCACACCTGCAACGTCGGCCTCACTCCCGGCAGCGGAGCCGCGTCTCCACTAGGTCGAAACCGCTACTAGCGAATTCTGTGGCGTCCTCAACTGCCTCACGTTTCGTCGTCCATCCTGCTTGGATCCCCTCTCGCAGCCGGGAGGCGTACTCGATCACCTCCGCCGGCCGCAACAGATCCTCGACCAGGTCGCAATCCAGCGCCGTGGGCCAGTTGCGTTGCTTCACCCGTGCCGACCCGACGAGGATGCCCACGTAGGCCAGCCGCAGGTCATCACCACCGATGGAGTCTGTGCCGCCGCCGAATCCCGGCAGGTACCCCGGCGAGTAGTAGGCCGGTAGGGCCGTGTCGAGCACGTCGACTCCGTCGCCACCACCGGGCAATCGCGCCGCCGTCGAAACGCCGTCAGGTACGCGCCGGCCGGGCGACGCAGCCTGCCGTGGGCAGAAGCGGCGGCCGGCCTCGTCACGCGCGAAGGTCAACAACCGCTGTTTCCGCCGGTCGACCGGCGGCTCCCATTTGACACCCAGCCTGCGGGCGAGCTCCTGCCCCCTCGCGTTGGCTTCCGCAACCTGTGCGGCCAACTGCTGCGGGGTACGTGACGGCAGCACGATCGAGCACCAAGCGGGTGGCACCGCTTGCAACTGCCAGCCCAGCTGGTCCGCGAGCTGTGGGTCCTCGGCGCGGACCCGGAGCAAGAAGGCGGCCATATCGCGGCGTACCCGGCGCTGCCGCGGCCTGTCGTAGGCGTCCTCACCTCGGTCAGGAAGATAGGCGTCAGATAGACCTGCTTCCTTGGCGCTTAACTTGTCGTGGAGTTTTCCTCCGGCCCAGAGCCGGTCCCAGGCAGTGGTGGGCGTGATAGTCGAAGGCTGAGGGGCCGGAGTGATGGCCGAAGGTTGAGGCGAGGCTGATGTTGGACTGGCCACAGCCGAGGACATGACGGGTGCGGCAGGGTGCTCCGCAGCCGAAGAGCTGCACCCGGTCAGGACTACCGCACAAACAAGCACGGTCAACCGTTGCGGCTGTCTTGTCTCGACCCGGAACACCACGACAGGCTACCGGCAGGCTCCAAAAGGGGGCAGGACGACAGCCGCGCGGGCCGTCGATCAAGGTGTGCCCGCAGCAGCGGAACATCTGGCCGCCGCCCACAGACATCGCCACGCCGCCCGTCAACGGCCCGCACGCGCGCCACGTCGCTGACCCGGGGCCGCTGACGCCCCGGTCTGGCAACCTATCGGCCCTTCCAACGCGAAAAGATCGACTTTCACGTCTCGCGGCCACTCCGGCCACATTTCCGTTTAGTTCTGACCACCCATACGGCCGCTAGTTCTTGCTCCAGCGTCGTTCTAGATTGCTGTCCTCATGCCTGCCTCAAGAGGTGAGAAGGCATCGACATCCAGAGGAATTTTAGTGGCGCAGCCTTCCATCCCGCCCGTACCGCCGTCGCCCAACCAGCCGCCGTCCGGCGACCAACCCGCCGAGGCGCCGGCTGCGGCTGCGCCCGCCGCCGCACGACCAATCCGTGAATGGACCGTGCTGGGAGCCGGTATTGCCGCCGTCATCGGCTCGTTCATGCCGTGGGGCAAAGTGAGCGCACCGATTCTGGGCACGGTCACCGTGTCCGGTGTCGACGGATCGGACGGTTGGATAACGGCGGGTCTCGGCCTGGTGCTGGTCGTCTACGCCGGCATGACCTTGCGCCGCCAGCGCACCCATTTGGCCGTGCCCGTCCTCGCCGTCCTTGCTGCCCTAGGGCTGCTTGGTGTAGGCGCATGGAAGATCGTTGACCTGCAGGCGACTGAGGCGGAAATGCGAGCGAAAATGTCCGGGGAGGACGATGTCCTGGGCATCGGAAAGGCGATGAGCGCAGCTGTGCAGGTGAGCGTCGGGTCCGGGCTCTGGTTGCTGACCTTCGCTGGCTTGGCGGGCTCCGTCGCCATGGTTCTCATCATCGTCAGCCGATATCGCGGCCGCGACAGCAGCTGATTTCGACGGCGCCGAAAGCGAGTTCGGCAGCAGTGCCTCGTCAGCTCGCCTGACCGAAACGGCCCGGGCCGGAGCATTTGCTTCGACCCGGGCTGTTTGCTTTGGGAGTTGTCGCGGCTGCCTGGGCTCCGCTGCCAGATTCCACTCCGGCCACGACACCGGCCGGTGGTAGGCGAGGACGTCCGGCCAGCGCTCCAGCGAACCGAACACGTCCTGGTACGCCCTCAGAAGGCTCTCCAGTGCGCTGTACGGGCGTAACGCAACCCACGGGAGTTTCGGCAGCTCATCGGCATGATCGATGCCCGGGAGGCACCGGCCGTATAGCTGCGGGTGTCGATGCTATTCGTGCGGTGGGTTGGGTGATCGCACTGTCTGTCTGTTGTGGTCGGTTGTGGGCCGGGCAGGCTCTCGCGCTTGTGTTGATCGATGAGATTGTCGGGTGGCGGGCGGGTCTGGATGATCTGCTGGCGCGGTTCGCGCACCGTTTCGGGCGTGCGGAGCCGCGCCGGCAGGCGTTGACCTATCTGGTCGGGTTGTTGTCGCCCCTGGCGAGCAAGAACGGTTGGACCTTGGCCGAGGCTGCCGGCGATGCGACGCCGGACCGGATGCAGCGGCTGCTCAACCGGTCAGCGTAGGACCCGGACGCGGTCCGCGATGACCTGTTCGCCTACGTGTCCGAGCACCTCGGTGACGACGACGGGGTGCTGATCGTCGATGAGACCGGCTTCCTGAAGAAGGGAATCAAGTCCGCCGGGGTGCAGCGTCAGTACTCGGGCACCGCCGGGCGGACGGAGAACTGCCAGCTCGGGGTGTTCCTGGCCTATGCCAGCCCGCAAGGGCGCACCCTGATCGACCGAGAGTTGTATCTGCCCCGCGGCTGGTGCGACGACCCGCCCGCCGCGAGGAAGCCGGCATCGAGGCGAACATCGGGTTCGCCACGAAACCCGCCCTGGGCCCGCGGATGCTCGAACGCGCCATCACCGCGGGCCTGCCGGCGAGGTGGGTCACCGCGGACGAGGCATACAGACAGGATTCCAAGTTCCGGACCTGGCTGCAGCAGCACCGGATGGGTTACGTCCTGGCCGTGCCCCGCAACCAGCGGATCCCGACCACGGTGGGCAGCTCCCGCCTGGACGTCCTTGCCGCCAACGCCCCGGCCCTAGCGTGGAAGCGCCGTAGCTGTGGCGACGGCGCCAAAGGACCGCGGCTCTACGACTGGGCCGTAGCCTCCCTACCCGGCACCACCGACGGGCACGGCCACTGGCTGCTGATCCGACGCAGCATCACCAACCCCACCGACCTGGCTTACTACCTGTGCTTTGGCCCTGCCGACACCGCCGAGGAGACCCTCATCCGGATCGCCGGGACCCGGTGGGCGATCGAGGAGTGCTTCCAAACCGCGAAGACCGAGGTCGGCCTGGATCATTACCAGGTGCGTCGCTACGACGCCTGGTACCGCCACATAACACTCGTTCTGTGCGCCCACGCCTACCTCGCCGTCACCGCCGCACAGGCTAAAAAGGGGGCGCCGGATCCGAGCAAGACGGTCTCATTCCTCTCACCCTCGGCGAGGTCCGACGTCTGCTGGCACACCTGATCACCACCGTTCGACCCTTCGACCACATCCATCGATGGTCACGATGGCGACGCCGACACCAATACCGCGCAAAACAGCCCACTACCAGCGAAGACTTCAACTTCAACTTCAACAGGTGCGGCTGGAGTACTGATTCGTGCGGGAGGAGCGGAGCAGAGGGAGTGGAGCCTGGGCACCGCGCCGAAGCCCAAAGCCTCCGAGCTGCTGGGGGAGACTCAGTGGGGGACTTCGCTTCGATCGTGCTCACGACTCGGTCGAACTGGGCTCGGACGGCGTCGGTGTCGGGCTGGTCGAAGATTCCCAAGGCGAACACTTCGTTCCGCGAGACGCATCCCGAACTGTCTGCGTTGTTCGTGGCCAACAACACAAGCCCAAGACGCGGTCCCGACAAGTTCACCGCTGGGACGAACGACATTTGCGTCTGGCGCTGCCCCGCTTGCCAGAAGACTTTCGAACGGGCCGTCTGCACCCATGCGACGAGGGGACTGTGCGGACCATGCGGTTATGCCGCCGTGGGCGTTACTCGACGTCAAGCGCCGAGGGAAAAGGCTCTGGCCGTTGTGTTGCCGGAGGTTGCCGCGTCGTTCGTTCAGAACCTGTCGTGGCCGGACCATACCCCGGCGACGCTGTTTCCACGCTCAACGGCGTTGTGCTCGTGGCGATGCCGATGCGGAGCTACGTACGAAGCCACCGTCCGGCAACGCACGAAGTCTCCAGACTTCGGCTGCGGGCGTTGCCGCCGACGAGGCCGCAGCCTCCTGGAACTGGAAGTCGCCCACTTGCTCGTGGCGGCCACCGGAGACCAGGTAGAGGTCGACTTCCCAATCGACGGCGGCCGCGCACAGGCAGAGCGCATCGACCTGTTCCTCCCGGCAACCGGCCTATACATCGACCTCGACCCCGCTCAATGGCACAGCCGCCCCGAACAGCACGCGCAGGACCTGCGTAAATCCCAGACCATGGCCAAGCTCGGCGTACGGTACGTGCGGGTCCGGCAGTCGGGAACACCGCCGATTCCCGGTGAGAGCCTCGTCGCAGGATCCAAGGACTCCACCGAGTGGTTCCGTGTGCTGGCCCAATGGCTCAGCGACCAGTCGATGCCCTGCCTGCCGCTGTCGGACGCTCAGGTCTCAAAAAGCCTGCAAGCCGCCCGTGACGAGTGGAAGAGCGTGCGGGACACGCCGCCCGAGGACAGCCTGGCGAACATGTTTCCCGACCTCGCCAAAGAGCTCGTGGAGAATCTGTCGCGGCCGGAGATGAGCTCGGAGTGGCTGCCCGCCGGCTCCGGCGACCGTTGCCTCTGGCGGTGCGTCACTTGTCAGCACGAGTGGCGCACTCTCGTGGTGAGTCGGACTCGAAGCAAGTCCGGTTGCCTGAGGTGCGCTCCCCGCAACCGGGCCTACAAGACCAGGCGGAACGGAACAGCACCCCGGGTCCGCGACGTTGCCCCGCACTTGCTCGCCGAAGTCGTCCAGATTTTGGACCTGGACGAAGCGCGCGACATGGAGGTCGGCGATCTTGCAAGGGGTTCAAGCATCCGAGTGCTCTGGAAGTGCCAAAGCTGTCCCCATCAGTGGGCGGCGACAGTCGCTGACCGCACCTCGGGCCGAGGTTGCCGTCCCTGCGGGGTCCGCAGGCGAAGCAACGCCGAGCCGGGACGGTCACTGTCGGATCTCTTACCAGACGTTGCACGCGGATTTATAGAGAACCTCGATCACCCCGACCGCGGACCCGAGCAATTGCCTCTTGGCTCGCAAGATCGCTGCAGGTGGCGTTGCCCGGAGTGTCAGGCCGAAACCTGGGAAGCGACGGTCCGGGATCGAACCCAGCGGCAAGGTTGTGGAGGTTGCTGGATCCGCAGGGTTGGCCGCCCGCGCGCCACCTAATGAACCTCACCCGCCCCACCGATGCTCGGGTATCGGAGACAACACCGTGTACCGCGCAAACTCCGGCCTGTGCCAGGTGGGGGGCGTCAGCCGATGCTTGCCGTCTTCGATCGCAGGAAATACTACTGGCGGGTGTGGCGGTAGGAGGGAAGAAGCCAGCCAGGTGCGTAGCGGGTGCGGCCGGCGATCACCCAGACGAACTCGACCGTCAGGGCTGCCGCGACCACCGCGAACGCGGCGCCGCGCCAGGACAGCCAGTCGTGGGGGGTGACTAAGAGCTCCTAACTCTTTGAGTGTTGGAGTCGGCGCCAGCAGATGATGGCGCAGGCGAGGGTGAGGAAGGCTTGGTGGATGTCGTCGCGGATCTCCCACCGCATCCGCAGGCGGCGGAACCAGTGCAGCAGGGCGATGGTTTGCTCGACGACCCAGCGTCGGGTGCCGAGTCCGGAGCCGTGGTCGACGCCGCGTCGGGCGATGACGGGTGTGATGCCTCGGGTCCGTAGCGCGCGGCGGTAGATGTCGTAGTCGTAGCCGCGGTCTGCGTAGATCCGGTCGGGCCGTTGCCGGGGTCTGCCGCGGATGCCCTTGATCGGCGGGACTTTGTCGATCAGGGGCAGGAGTTGGGTGACGTCATGGCGGTTGCCGCCGGTCAGGCTGACGGCGAGGGGGATGCCGCCCGCGTCGGTGATGACGTGGTGTTTCGAGCCTGGCTTGCGGCGGTCGACCGGGCTCGGGCCGGTTTTGGGCCGCCCTTGAGCGCCCGAACATGGGAGCCGTCGATCACCGCCCGGGACATGTCCAGTTGCCCGGCGGCCCGGAGTTTGCCCAGCAGCACTTCGTGCAGTTGCTGCCACACGCCGGCGTCGTTCCAGTCCCGCAACCTGCGCCAGCAGGTCATCCCCGATCCGAAGCCGAGTTCCTGGGGCAGGTGCTCCCACGGGATCGCCGTGTAGAGCACGAACAAGATCCCGCACAACACCTTGCGGTCATCCAGCGGCTTACGGCCGGGATAGCGACGCCGACGTGGTGCTCGAGGTGGCAGCAACGGCGCGATCTCGGCCCACAACTCGTCCGAGACGATCCACGGCGGCTGCTCACCCCTCCTCACGCCCGAGCACGCTAATCGACCGTCCATCAAGGACGAATGCCCCTAGATCATTCTGTTAGGAGTTCTAAGAGCCACCGACACGGCTGCTCAGCGACCGCTCATGCCGCCGTCCGAGTGTGACAGCCGTCGGGCGGCGCGTTCGAGCCGGTCAGCTTACGCGCGGCCGTCGAGATAGCCGACGTCCGTGGAGCCCGACGCGACGCGGACGCGATACCCCCAGTGCCGTAGGACCTGGGCGATCTTTGCGGCGCCGGCCGGGTTGGCGGAGTGGACGTTGATGACGCCGACGTCAAAGGGGCGCTTGTCGAAGGCAGCCCGTTCCAGGACCTCCACGACCGGCCAGATCGTGTCGTCCCCGCCTAGGTCGTGGTCCAGCCACAGCTCGTCTAGGCGCCGGTCCCGGTACCGATCGAGGAGTTCAACTCCGGCGGCACTGGTGTGGGCCCCCTCGGCGCTACGGCCATCCACGAACGAACGGAGGTCATCGACCAGGACGATCGTTCGGCGGGCATCCACGCGATGATGATGCCTGGCACCGTCAGGATCCGACATCCGGATTTTGCCGCCGACCGTGCGCGTCGACGCCGGAGTGCCCATCACCCTTCGTGACCATCAGCGGCGGTACGTCCAGGCGCAGGTGCGTCCGGTCGTGCCGATGTCCGTGCGCCTGCTCGGGCTCCGCCTATGATCGTGTGCATGTTCGTCGAGGTCATTGGTAATCTTCGGTTGCCCGACGACGTCGATCGCGATGACGTCGAAGACCTACTCGCGACTGCTCTTGAGTCGGACGGCGAAGTGACCGGCGCGGGTAGCGGGTCGGGGCGGTGGCATCTCGACGTCGAGGTCTCGGCCAATGCGGATCAGTATCCACACGTGCTTCGAAGGCTGGCCACCGCGCTGGTCGGCCAGGATCTTGGATGGGTGGTGCTCCGACCAGAGCACGAGGAGACGGGGAAGCCAGCCCGCGAGCTTGCCTGAGGCCGCTCACGACACGTCCGCTTCTGCCGCTGAGGCGGTGCTGCGGCTCACGTCGATCGTCACGGTCCGTACGCCGCTCAGCAGGCCATTGATCACAAGTCTGGCGAGCGCGCCACATGGCGACGATCTTGGCTCGGCTTACGCCACTAGCTCCTCGCTGAGGGTCCATAGACGCGCGGCCGCCTCGGGGTCGCGGGCCAGGGAGCTCGGCTCGATCTGCTTGCCGCGGAAGAAGTAGCCTCCGGTTACCTCGGCCGCCTCTGGGGCGCTGGCCAGGTGGACCGGGGTGGCCGCGCCGGTCTGGACGGTACCCATGAAGGGCTTGGCGGCCGCGACGAGGAGCTTCGCGACGCCGCGGACCTCGCGGCCCAACTGGGTGCGGATGAGGCCCGGGTGCAGGCAGTTGGCGACCACGCCGGTGCCGGTCAGGCGCTTGGCCAGCTCGGCTGTGAACAGGACGTTCGCCAGTTTCGACAGCGGGTAGCTCGGCTCGCCGCGGGCCAGTTCGTCCCAGGGAATCTGCTTGGCCGAGCGATGCACATTGGACGAAACCGTGATCACGCGGGCCGGCGCGCTGCCTACCAGCCGTTCCCGCAGCAGGCTGGTCAGCAGGAACGGCGCCAGATGGTTGACGGCGAACATGGTCTCGTAGCCGTCGACCGTGAACTGCTGCTTGAGCATGATCACACCGGCGTTGTTGTCGAGCACGTCGAGCCGGTGGTACTTCTCCAGCACCTCGGCGGCCAGTCGGCGCACTTCGGCCAGGCTCGACATGTCGGCCGTCAGGAGGTCCACCTCGGCGCTGGGCGCCCGATGCCGGATCTCCTTGACGGCCGCTCGCCCTCGCTCGACGTCGCGCCCGACGACGACCACGGTGGCCCCCAGCTCGGCCAGCCGGGCCGCCGTCTCCCGGCCAATCCCGCTGGTCCCGCCGGTCACCAGACACACCTTGCCGGACATTGTGGTCATCGACCCTCCCGGATGTACTTGCCGCAGCGCCATTCTCTCCACGGCGACGCCTCGAGTACCAGGTGTGGCTCGACGCCGTCAGCAGACGTGCCCAAGACACACGAGCGCGACGAGCAATCCCTCCGTCGAGCGAACGCGTCTGCCCTCGTACATGTGGCAAACGCCTGAAGACGTGCCAGCCTTCAGGTATCTCTGATTTCCGTGCCCGGCGCACTCATTCGCCGCGATCCGCTCGGTCATGCCGATGTCCGCGCCTCGGCGGTCTCGTCCGGTAGAACGGTGAGCGACCGCGACTGGTGTGGGCGAAGAAGCAGGTGAGTTGTTGTGGAGAACCCAGACGTGGGTGCGGCTGCCATATCGCGGGTTTACGTCGACATGGTTGGAGACCTGTTCCACGCGGGCCACGTGTCGCTCCTCCGGGAGGCGCGCCGCCATGGTGACTGGCTGGTCGTCGGCGTGCTGTCCGACGACACCGCAGCCTCCTACAAGCGTCGTCCCATCATGACCCTCGCCGAGCGTGTCGCCGTGATCGAGTCGTGCAGGTACGTCGACGAGGTGATTGAGGACGCCCCGCTCCAAGTGACCGAAGAGTTTCTTGCCGAGCACGGGATCACCACCGTGGTGCACGGCGACGACTTGTCGCCCGAGGGGGCCGAGTTCGTATACGGGCCCGCTGCAGCAGCCGGGAAACTCACTTACGTTCGGCGCACGGGAGGAATCTCAACCACCCAGTTGATCCAGCGGGTGCTCGACGCGGCCGCCTCGGCGAAATGAATGACCGGATCTGCAGCAGACGGCTTGCGCTGCGGCCATCCGGACATGCCGCGATCCGCGCGCTACGCAGCGTCACGCCGAGCTGGCCCGGTTGCCGTCCGGACGTGCCGAATACAGGGCGTCCGGGTGAGGAGGGTCGGTGGGAGTTTGAGCGGCTCAGGAGAATGCCGGTATGCCGCTGACGAACCCTTGGCTTGCCGGTCCAACTCCTGATCGAGAGCTGCCGCGCGAGCAGCTCGAAGAACGCATCCTGAATCTGCTGTCGACTCACAACCTCGCTGTGATCGCCATCGTCAACAAGGACGGCAGCCCTTCCGCGACCCCGGTGCGCTACTACAGCCTGGGCTTCGAGATCTTCTACACCAGTTGGAATGCCTCGGTGAAATCCCGGAACCTCAAGCGCGACCCGCGGATCTCCGCAGGGATCGTCGCGCCCCTTGTCGGACAGTCGAGCAGCCGCGGGGCGCAGCTGTTCGGCAGGGCACGGACTCTTGAGCGTGACGACCCCGAGGTTGAGCAGTACTGGGAGGCGTTCCGGTGGCAGTCGGACCACGTTGAGCAAGGACGCTCCCTGAGGGAGCCGCCCACCGACCCTCTGACGATCATCACCCCCAACCGCATCCTTTACACAGAGCACTGGCTGCGACGTGCTGGATACCGACCCCGGCAGACCTGGCGCCCTGCATAGGCTCTGATACCCGCTTCTACCGCAGTCCGGGCGTTACTCGGCGTATCCGCAGGCCTGAATTGGTGTAGCCGTATTCGGGCTCAGGTCGATATCGTCGCGCCGTGGTGCAAACCAGGCGGTACCCCTATGTCGGTCCGGCCGAGTTCCGTGACCGGGTGATCGCGGTGGACGCTGTTGCCGTGGACTCGGTTGCCTCGCTCGACGAGTGGCTGGCTGGGCGCGACCGTGGAGATCTCGCCGAACCGGTCACGTTCGTCGTTGCTCTCGATGGCGTGCTCAGGCTGGCGCCGCGTCGTAGCGAACACATCGCCCTCGCGGGCGGGCGGGACGTACTCGCCGCCGGTGAGATGGCGTTTGCCTCCGCCGGCATCGGCTGGCGCGTCGCCGAGGTGACCAACCAGTCGACTGGCTACTGCCCCGACCCGGACTGCTGGCCCGCTGTGGCCAAGGCGCTCGACCGAGTCGGCATACCGCATCCTGGCGGCTTCACCGACCGGGTCATCTTCCGCCGTTGCCCGAGCTGCGGCGAGCGCAACATCGTGCGGGACGACGACTTCACGTGCGCCCTGTGCGGTAGCGCCCTGCCCGCGCAGTGGAACCTCACGTCCGACTGACGGCATCCGGATCTGCCGCGGACGGCGCGTTGCGGAGCGTGACCGCCGGCGTCCCGAGGGACGTCCGGACGTGCCGATGACAGTGCAGTGCCGACCGTAGAAGCTGACGATCTCATGCGGGTATCGGGCCGATCTGATTGCGTCGGGGCCGGCCGCCGCTGCGCGCGGGGTTTCGATCGGGATTCGTGGGCGCTACCGCAGTTGGTCGCGGCGGCGGGTCAGGTTGGCGGTCTCGGCGGTGTTGCCGGCCAGCTCGATGGCTTTGTCGTAGGCCGCGTGCGACTGCTGACTTTGGCCCAGCCGGCGCAGCAGGTCGGCGCGGGTGGCGTGGTAGGGGTGGTAGCCGGCCAACGCGCCGTCCAGACGGTCGACGGCTGCCAGTGCCACCTCCGGTCCGTCGAGCTCGGCGACCGCGATGGCCCGGTTGAGGGCGATGATCGGCGAGGAGTCGAGGTGGACGAGTTGGTCGTAGAGGGCGAGGACCTGCGACCAGTCGGTGTCGCGGATGTCGCGGGCGGAGGTGTGCACGGCGTTGATCGCGGCGAGGATCTGGTAGCGGCCCGGAGCCGCCCCGGCGGCGGCAGCGGCGAGGCGCTCGCGCACCAGCCGGTGACCCTCGGCGATCAGCGCCGCGTCCCAGGCCCCACGGTCCTGCTCGTCGAGAGCGACCAGTTCGCCGCTGGCCGAGACCCGGGCGGGGCGGCGGGCCTCGATGAGCAGCATCAGCGCCAGCAGCCCGGCCACCTCACCGTCGTCCGGCAGGAGGGCACGGATCAGGCGGGTGAGCCGGATCGCCTCGGCGGTCAGGTCGTGTCGTACGGGATCGGTGTCGGGGCCGCTGGCCAGGTAGCCCTCGTTGAAGACGAGATACAGCACGGCGAGTACGCCGGAGACACGAGCCGGCAGATCGTCGGCGGACGGCATCCGATAGGGGATGCGCGCCGCCTTGATCTTGGCCTTCGCGCGGGTGATGCGCTGCTCCATGGCACTCTCGGCCACCAGGAAGGCACGGGCGATCTCGGGCACGGTCAGACCGCCGAGCATGCGCAGCGTCAGCGCCACGCGGGCCTCCATCGCCAGCGCCGGGTGACAGCAGGTGAAGATCAGCCGCAGCCGGTCGTCGTCGATGGCGCCGAGAGGCTCGGGTGGGGTGTTGTCGTACACCATCTGAGCCTCCTTGTGCTTGTCGTCGCGCTTGTTCTCGCGCCGGATCCGGTCGATGGCCTTGCGAACGGCGGTGGTGGTCAGCCACGCGCCGGGGTTGGGCGGTACGCCGTCGACCGGCCACCGCTCCATGGCGGTCGCGAACGCCTCGGCCGCTGCCTCCTCGGCAATGTCGAGGTCACCGAAACGCCGGGTCAGCGAGGCGACCACCCGCGCCCACTCGTCGTGGTAGGCCCGGGTGACCGCCTCCTCGACGTCGCTCACTGGAACGGCCGCACCTCGATCTTCCGATCGCAGACCTTCGACGCCTCGGCGGCGAGCTTGAGCGCCACATCCAGATCGCGGACCTCCCACACCCAGACGCCGGCGAGGTACTCCTTCGACTCCACGAAAGGCCCGTCGCTGAACACCGCCTGCTCGCCCCGGTTGTCGATGACCGTCGCCGCGTCGGTGTCCGCGAGTCCGCCCGCGAAAACCCAGTAGCCCTCGGCGATCAGTCGTTCGTTGAACGCGCTGATGGCAGGCCGCCTGTCCGTGCTGCCGGGATTGCTCTTGTCATCGATCACGGAAACCAGATACCGCATCTGAAGATCATCTCCTGTGGTGTCAAGACAGCGTGGTTCGGCGGTCAGGGACTTCAGGCCGTTGCATACCGCGGGCGCCCGGCCGGCCGGTAGACCTGGATCGTCACGCCCTTCGAGTCGACCCGCGACTCGACCAGGTCGAACGCAAGATCCGGACCGGTCTCCGAAAACAACCGCGCGCCCTGGCCGAGAACCACGGGAACGACAATCAGAGTCATCTCGTCGACCAGATCGTTCTCCAGCAGCCACCGGGTCAGGGCGCCACTGCCGTGTACCTGCAGCTCACCCCCGGGCTTGGCCTTCAGCTCACTGATGGCCGCCGCGAGGTCACCGCGGAGAACGGTCGTGTCCTCCCAACGCGGCGCGGTGAGCGTGGTCGAGGCAACGTACTTGGGGGCCTCGTTCAAGGCCACGCCGATGGGATGTGCGCGCATCTGGTCGATTGATCCCCAGGAGCCGGCGAACAACTCGTAGGTGCGCCGGCCGAACAGGAACGCGTCGGCGCGCTGGTAGGTCTGCGTGATGAACGTCCTGGTCTCGTCGTCACCCGCCCCCCGGGCCCATCCGCCGCGCTCGAATCCGTTCCTGCGGTCATCCGACGCGGCGCCGTTTCCCTGCATCACTCCATCGAGGGTGACCTGGGTCATGGTCGTCAGCTTCATGATCGCGGTTCCTTTGCCTTGGCGCCGCCCCTTGTGGGCGGCCTCACCCCTGCTACGAACACCACGTCCCCGATCCGACACCCCCTCCCGGACTTCTTTGAAGAATTTTCCGGGACGCCGGTCGTCATCGCTCCGACAACACGACAGTTTCGCAGCGACTGCGCTTCGCCTCCTCAAGCACGCCCAGCGCGGACAAGCTCCTGGACCAGATCGACCGATCACGAAGATCCTGACTAGTCGTCCGCACATGCCGCCGAGCGGGCGCGCTGGCGTGCCGAACGGCCGTCACTGTGTGTGCTGTTACTCGGGCACTTCTTCGGCGGTGACGTCCGGGCTGGCGTTGAGGCCGGCGGCGATCTGAGCCGGCAGCGGGTAGACATGTTCGACAGGCAGGTGAGCTGCTGCCGCCTGTTCGTCGCCGCCGCGCAGAAGGTCCCTCACGCGGTGAACGGTGGGGGTGATGTCCGTGACGGCAACGATCCAGTCATCGCGTACCGGTCGACAGCCCCGCCGGACAACCCAACCTGCAGCGACCGGTACGGCAGCGCCTTCAGATGCAGCGACCGTTCCGGATCCCACTGCACTCGCACTGGACCGGTCTTCAGTTGCCGCGACCAGGTCGCCTTGTCGCCGTGCAGGTCTCGGTCGTAGTGGCTCAGGCAGGCGTGCGCCAGGGCCCACTCAAATCCCTCCCGCGTGATGTCGATGGACAGCACGCGTTCTTGCCCTGGCTTGGTGGCCCAGCCGCAGCGGTACATCATCCACAGGAAAGAGGGCTTGATCCACGTCATCCGGTCCTGCTTGAAGGGGGCCACGAAACGGCCGGCTGCCACCGCCGGCAGCGCAATCTGCGGGGAATACGCCTGGTACACGGTGATGGTGTCGGCCGAGTAGCGGGCGCGGATCTGACGGGCGCGAATGGACACAGCCTGATCGTCACCGATCGGGGCTCGACTGCTCCACGGAGATTCCGCACCCACGCCGGCGCCAGGCCGAAATGAACCTGCGGCTGCATCCGGATCTGCCGCATCGCGCACGGTGAGTAGCTCGGCTCGGCGGTTCTTGGATCAAGCAAAGTGACAGAGCGTCACATTCTGCGAGGCGTCCGGTGTCGTAGGGTGGGCCGCTTCGAGCCGTCCGGGGGCCAGGTGGGACGGGTCAGAACCACGAGGCGGAAGGCTGGCTGCTGAGCGTATTTCCCAGCGGCGCGGGGAAGGACGGGCTGCTGTACGGCCGTATGGTGATGGCCGTGACCGACGTGACGTACACCCGCCACGGCGCCGAGGCTGCCGCCGGGTTGCTGGATGAGTTGTGCATGGTATACGCAGACGCCTACGGCCAAGTCGCTGGCGAGGACACGACAGTCAAGGCCGACGCGTTTCGCGACCGTGCCACAGGTGCATTGAGTGCGCGCAACTACGAGCTGGTCACGGCGCGGGCGGATGGTGAGCTGGTTGGCTTCGTCTTTGGCTACAGCTTGCGGCAGGAGCGCGACTGGTTCGCAGGCCTGGACCCGGCTCCCGAAGCTGGTTTCACCGACGAGCGCGGCGCCGAACGCACAGTCGTCCTGGCCGAGATCGAGGTGCGCAAAGCCTGGCAAGGTCAGAGGATTGGACGCAGCTTGCACGACACGTTCTTGGGAGGACGTCTCGAGGAGCGTGCCACGCTGTCGGCCAACCCGGACGCCACCGCAACTCATGCGCTTTATGAGGGATGGGGCTGGCGGCGGGTGGGCACTAAGCCCGGTCGGCCCGGCGCCTACTACCGCGAGTACGCAGTGTTCGTGCGCCGACTTCCACTACTTGATCGACGGTGAGCGGTAGGCGTCGATCGACTGATCAAGTTGCTTGACGGCGCGGGTCCGCTTCCACGGGTCGAGTCCGCGGCGCAGTTCCTGCAGTCGCTGCTCGATGCGGCGCGTCGAGTTCAGCGATGTCAGCTCCACTACTTCGGTGATGGTCTGGCAGGCCAAGCCGATGTTCTGCTGGCGTGCGAACGCCTCAGCGCGATACAGCAACCGGAACGAGCGGTTATGTAAGTTGCCTTCGTCGGTGAGGCCCAGTGCCTTCTCGGTCGCGGCGAGAACTTGGTCTGTGCCCTGGAACTTCAATGCATTCTGTGCGCTGGTGCTCCAGAAGAATGACTCGTCGTAGAAGTACCACCACGACTGGCGAGGGGCTTGGTCGGCTAGCGCCGCTTGCAGGGCAGCGTACTCGCGATCGAGGGTGTCCTTCGACTGGTCGGCCTGCCCGTCGGCTGTGAGGGCGCGGACGGCCACGTCGGCGGCGTAGGCGCGGGCGTAGGGGCTGCCGCTCTGGTCGGCCCAGGCGGCGGCGGCGGCATGATCGAATCCGACACGAGGTTGACCCTGCCACGTCGCCAGGTGACTCATCGTGCACAAGATGTAGGTCACCAACTCCACTGCCCGCGCTTCGTGCGCGGCGCTGCGCGCATCGTCGTAGAACCGTTGTGCGGAGCCGTAGTCGCCCATGTTGAAGCACAGCACTCCGTGAGCGCCGAGATCGCCTCGCCAAGCGGCACGGTGCCGGCGATCGGCATCCGCAGCGCCCCTTTCTCGGCGGCCCGCACGACCTGGTCGAGGTCGGCGGGGACAGCGCTGGCGACCAGCATTTCGTACGGCCCAGGCAGGGCCGCCCGCGCGAACTTCGCGGGCGCGGGGTGGATGTCGACGATGTGACCGCCGGGCTTCACCAACGTCTTCGCCGATTGAGCGGCAGTTTGCCGGAGGCGTCGAGGACGACGTCGAACCGCCCCGCGAGTTTCGCCGGGTCGAAGTCGAACTCGACGATCGGGGAGACGCCGAGGTCGTGTGCCTCCTGGACGACGGTACCGCGGCAGCTGCCGCCCACGGAGGCGCCCATCATCAAGGCGAGCTGGACGGCGGACCGGCCGAGGGCAGCGGCGACGAAGACGGACTGCCCGGCCTTCAGCTTGCCTTTGTTGACCAGGGCCTGGTAGGCGGTGACCGCGGGCGTCGGGAGTGCGGCGCCCTCCTCCCAGGAGATGTTCGCCGGCTTCTTCGCGATGCCCTTCTCCTCGGCGAGGACCATCTCGGCGAACGCCCCCGCCCCCTTGATGCTCGCCCCGCCGAGAACCTCGTCGCCGACGCGGACCCGGGTGACGCCTTCGCCGATCGCCTCCACAACGCCCGGGAAGTCGTGGCCGAGGGCGCGCGGGAACTTCCGTCCGGTCATTATCTGCAGCCTGCCGCCGCGGATGCCCGCGTCCATCGGGTTCACCGCCGCCGCCCGCACACGGACCAGGACCTCACCCCTGCCGGGCTGCGCTGGCTCGAAGTCCTCGAGCCGCATGACCTCGGGGCCACCGTACTCGTGGTACCGGATGCGCGGGGACGGCTGGAATGGATGGGTGCTCGAAGCAGCGGCGCGATCACCGCCCGCGCCTCATCAAATCGGCAGGACACGCTAAATGTTGGTGCCGTCGGGCGGGACCTCGGCGGGCGGCCGCGGCGAGCCCCCCGCACCTGCGGCGTTCGGGCAGGACAGACCGAGGGTGTACGCCGTCATCGACAGTGAGCCGTAGGCGTAGCCGTCCACGAGGATCCCGGTCTCGGAGGCGTCGTTGACCGCGGCGAGGCCGGCGAGGTACAGCGCGGGGATGAAATGGTCAGGTGTCGGCACCGCGTGCCGGAAGTCGCGGTGGCCGACGAGCGTCGCGAAGTCGGTGGGGTTGGTCAGCATCAGGGTCTTGGCGTCCTCGTCGAAGCGCTGGGCCCAGTCGTAGCCGTCGTCGGTCAGCTTCCAGTCCATCCCCTGGAGGTTGTGCACCACGTTGCCGCTGGCCACGATGAGCACCCCGCTCCGACGCAGTGGCGCGAGTCGGGCGCCGAGATCCACGTGGTAGTCCAGAGGCTTGTCCGCGTTGATACTGAGCTGCACCACAGGAATCGAGGCGTCGGGGAAGGCGTGCGTCAGGACCGACCAGGTGCCGTGGTCGATTCCCCAGCTGTCCACGTCGGCGCCGACCCAGGTCGGGTGGACGGCGTCGCTGACCTCCGCAGCCAACTCGGGC
Organism: Micromonospora sp. NPDC005173; assembly: GCF_040608515.1. Lineage (NCBI taxonomy): Bacteria > Bacillati > Actinomycetota > Actinomycetes > Micromonosporales > Micromonosporaceae > Micromonospora > Micromonospora sp. NPDC005173. The sequence goes on along the minus strand of NZ_JBEXIK010000036.1, from coordinate 46,112 downwards.
AGGCCGGGGGCGGGGTACTGCACCTCGAACAGCGCCGGCGGAAAGCCATAGAAGTCGTGGATCGTGCGCGGCCGCGGCATGGCCGTGACGGCGGTGGCATTGATGTACCAGTGTGCACTGATGACCAGGATCGCGCGGGGACGAGGCACCGCGGCACCGAAGGCCTTCCACGCGGTGGTGTAGCGGTTGACCTCAAGGGCGTTCATGGGATTGCCGTGACCGATGAAGGCGGCGGGCATGAGCGTGTCCCGGCCTTGGAGGTTGTCTGTGTACACGTCGTCGCGCCGCTCCAGACTCGCCGCGCCGGCTGGCGCACCTCCTGCTGCTCGGTTTGGTCTTTTACATCATGCTCTACCTGCAGAACGTACGTGGCTAGGGCGGTGTTTCAGAGGTATCGGTCGAGCCGAGCCGGAGTCCAGGCTGCTGACTACGTCGTCACCTTGGCCAGGAGGGCGGCCAGCGCCGGGTTCTGGTGGGCGCCGCGCCACAAACAGTGCAGCTTCACCGTGTCCTCCTGGATGTCCCTGACATCCAGAAACGCGAGGTTCTCCAGGCGCAGCGCCGAAGCCGACCTGGGCACCAGGGCCACGCCGAGATTGGCGTTGACCACGGACAGCAGGGTGTGCACCTGGCTGATGTGCTGGACGTATCGGGGGGCGACCCCCGCCTGGTGGAAGGCAGCGACCACCAGTTCGTAGAAGTACCAGGCCTCCGACGGTGAATAGGTCACGACGTCGTGCTCGGCGATGTCGGCCAATTCCGGTGGACGGCCGAGGCGGGTCAGTGGGTGGTTGCTGGGCGCCGCCAGCACCAGCGACTCGGTGTGCACCAGACGGGACGCCAGCAGGTCGGACCGGGGCACCTCGCGGACCAGCCCCACCTCGATCTCGTCGGCCAGGATCGCGTCGAGTTGCGCCCGGGTCACCATCTCGGTGAGCACCAGGTCGACGCCGGGCAGGTGCTCGGCCGCCGCGGCGATCCAGCGCCCCAGCACCGTCAGGGCCGACACCGCGGTGAAGCCGATCCGGATGGATCCGGCCGTCCCGTCGGCGACCCGTCGCGCGGTCAGTGGGGCCGTGGCGGCGAGGGCCAGCAGTCGCCGGGCCTCGTCGAGGAACACCCGGCCGGCGGGCGTGAGCGCGACGCCGGTGGGGGTGCGTTCGAACAGCACCAGGTTGGTGCCGCGCTCCAGTCGCTGTATCTGGCGGCTGAGCGGGGGCTGTGTCATGCGCAACCGCAATGCCGCCCGGCCGACGTGGCCCTCCTCCGCGACGGCCACGAAACCCCGCAACTGATCAAGCGTGAACATCCCACCTCCAGGGGAGATGCCGAAAAGGTATCAGATGATGCCCATCTTGAGTTGGACGGGTATAAGCGGAGGTGGTTAACCTCGCGGTCACCTACTCGAAACAGGAGTTGAGCGTGATGACGCGTTACACCCCCACGGAGCTTCAGCGCGTGCTGGGGAGCGGGTTGCTGTCCTTTCCGGTTACCCACTTCACCGACGAGCTGCAGTTCGACGAGGCGCTGTACCGCGACAACCTGGCCTGGCTCTCCTCGTACCCGGCGGCGGGTCTGTTCGCCGCCGGCGGCACCGGCGAGTTCTTCTCCCTGATCCCCGAAGAGGTCGGCCGGGTGGTCCGCGCGGCGGTCGAGGCCAGCAGCGGTGCCATGCCGATCCTCGGACCGGCGGGCTACGGCACGGCACAGGCCGTCGAGATGGCCCGCGACGCCGAGCGCGCGGGCGCCGACGGGATCCTGCTGTTCCCGCCGTACCTGACCGAGGCGAGTCAGGACGGCCTCGCCGCCCACGTCCAGGCGGTCTGCGCGGCCACCTCGCTGGGCGTGATCGTCTACCACCGCGCCAACGGCGCGTTCGGCGTGCCGACCGTCGAGAGGCTCGTCCGCGACTGCCCGAACCTGATCGGCTTCAAGGACGGAATCGGCGACATCGAGCTGATGACCCGCCTGTACGCGACGGTGGGCGACCGCCTGCTCTACATCGGCGGCCTGCCCACCGCGGAGACGTTCGCCCTGCCCTACCTCGAACTCGGCGTCACCACGTACTCCTCCGCGATCTTCAACTTCGCCCCCGAGTTCGCCCTGGACTTCTACACCGCGGTGCGGGCGCAGGACCGTTCCGGCGTCTACACCCGGCTCAACGATTTCGTGCTGCCCTATCTGGAGATCAGGAACCGCAAGGCCGGCTACGCGGTGTCGATCGTCAAGGCCGGCATGCGGGCCGTCGGCCGCCCGGCGGGCCCGGTGCGGCCGCCGCTGACCGACCTCACCGCCGACGAGCTGAGCACGCTCACCACCCTCATCAAGAAGGTGGGCTGACCATGACCACCACGGATGCCAGCCCCAGCCGGATCGACACGGCCCTGACCGGCGCCATGCTGATCGGCGGCAGTGCCGTCCGCGGCGGGGGCGGCGAGGTACGGGCGGTCGACCCGCGTACCGGAAGCGAGCTCGAACCGTCGTACGGGCTGGGCGGCGCCGCCGAGGTGGACCGCGCCGCGAAACTCGCCTGGGCCGCGTTCGACAGCTACCGCCAGACCGACCCGGAGACCCGGGCCGGGTTCCTGGAGACCATCGCCGCCAACATCGAATCCCTCGGCGACGCCCTGATCGACCGGGTGCAGGCCGAAACGGGCATCCCGGCGGCGAGGGTGCTGGGCGAACGCGCCCGCACCTGCAACCAGCTGCGTCTGTTCGCCTCGGTCGTCCGCGAGGGCAGCTGGCTCGGCGTACGGATCGACCCGGCCCAGCCCGACCGGACGCCGTTGCCGCGGCCGGACATCCGCCAGCGCCGCATCCCGCTGGGCCCGGTGGCGGTCTTCGGCGCCAGCAACTTCCCGCTGGCGTTCTCCGTGGCCGGCGGCGACACCGCCTCGGCGTTGGCCGCCGGCGCTCCGGTCGTGGTCAAGGCACACGGCGCCCACCCCGGCACTTCCGAGCTGGTCGGACGGGCGATCCAGGCCGCGGTGCGCCAGCACGGCCTGCCCGAGGGCACCTTCTCCCTGCTCTTCGGCGACGGCCCCGGACTCGGCGCCGCACTGGTCCGCCATCCCCGGATCAAGGCGGTGGGCTTCACCGGGTCCCGCACCGCCGGGACGGCCCTCGTCGCGGCGGCCGCCGCGCGACCCGAGCCCGTCCCCGTCTACGCCGAGATGTCCAGCCCCAACCCGGTGATCGTGCTGCCCGGCGCCCTCGCCGAGCAGGGCGCCGAGCTGGGCACCGCGCTGATCGCGTCGGTCACCACCGGCGTCGGTCAGCTGTGCACCAGCCCGGGGCTGGTCTTCCTGCCCGCGGGTGACGGCCTCGACGAGTTCGTCACGGCGGCCGCCGACGCCGTCCGCACCTCCCCGGCGGCACCCATGCTCACCGCGGGGATCTGCGCCGCCTTCACCGCGGGCGTGGACCGGCTGGCCGCGATCGAGGGCGTGACCGCCCTGGCCCGGGGCGCCGAGAACGCCGCGATCGCCTCGGCCGGACGTGCCGGAATCTTCGTCACCGACGCCGCCACCTTCCTGGCAGACCCGACGTTGCACGAGGAGATCTTCGGCGCGGTGACGGTGGTGGTCCGGGTCACCGGCAGCGAGCAGCTACGGGAGGTTGTCGAACGGTTCGACGGCCAGCTCACCGTCACCGTCCACGCCGCCCCCGGCGACCACGACGAGGCGCGGCGGCTGCTGCCCCTGCTCGAACTCAAGGCCGGCCGGGTGCTGTTCAACGGCTGGCCGACCGGGGTCGAGGTGGGCCACGCCGTGGTGCACGGCGGCCCCTTCCCGGCCACGTCCGACTCCCGCACCACGTCCGTCGGCACCCTGGCGATCGACCGGTTCCTCCGGCCGGTCAGCTACCAGAACATCCCCGCCGAGCTGCTGCCGGCCGACCTCGCCGACGACAACCCGCTCGACTTGCCGCGGCGCGTCGACGGACGGCGCTGACCGATGGCCCCCGCCGGACGAGCATCCTTCAGGAGGTGTGAACCATGACAACCAGCACCCTGCCACCGGGCAGCGGCTCACCGGTCGTGACCGACATGCGGGTCGTGCCGGTTGCCGGTCACGACTCCATGCTGCTGAACCTCAGCGGCGCACACGGCCCGTTCTTCACCCGCAACATCGTGATCCTCACCGACACGACGGGCCGTCTCGGCGTCGGCGAGGTGCCGGGTGGACCGGCCATCACCCAGACCCTGCAGGACGCCCGCGACCTCGTGGTCAGTCGCCCGATCGCACACCACCACGCCGTCTTGGCCGCCGTCCGGCGCCGCTTCGCCCACCGCGATGCCACCGGGCGCGGCATGCAGACGTTCGACCTGCGTACCACCATCCACGTGGTCACCGCGCTGGAGGCGGCGCTGCTGGACCTGCTCGGGCAGTACCTGGAGGTCCCGGTGGCCGCCCTGCTCGGCGATGGTCAACAGCGCACCAGCGTGCCGACCCTGGGCTACCTGTTCTTCATCGGCGACCGCAACCGCACCGACCTGGCGTACCGGAGTGAGCCGGAGGCTGCCGACGACTGGCTGCGGCTGCGGCACGAGGAGGCGCTGACCCCGGAGGCCGTCGTCGCCCTGGCCGAGGCGGCCCAGGCCCGCTACGGCTTCCGGGACTTCAAGCTCAAGGGCGGCGTCCTGCCCGGTCCCGTGGAGGTCGAGGCGGTCACGGCACTGGCCGCCCGCTTCCCGGACGCCCGGATCACTCTCGACCCGAACGGTGGCTGGCTGCTGAGCGAGGCCGTCGACCTGTGCCGCGGCCTGGGCGACGTGCTCGCCTACGCCGAGGACCCGTGCGGCGCCGAGGGGGTCTTCTCGGCGCGCGAGGTGATGGCGGAGTTCCGTCGCGCCACCGGCCTGCGCACCGCCACCAACATGATCGCCACCGACTGGCGCGAGTTGGGCCACGCGGTCCGCGCCAACTCGGTCGACATTCCCCTGGCCGACCCCCACTTCTGGACCATGAACGGATCGGTGCGGGTCGCCCAGCTCTGCGAGGCGTGGGGGCTGACCTGGGGTTCCCACTCCAACAACCACTTCGACGTGTCGTTGGCGATGTTCACCCACGTCGCCGCCGCCGCGCCGGGGGACATCACCGCCATCGACACCCACTGGATCTGGCAGGACGGCCAGCGGCTCACGAAGAACCCGCTGACCATCGTCGACGGCGCCATCGAGGTTCCCACCGCGCCCGGTCTCGGCGTCGAACTCGATCTCGACCAGGTCGAGGCCGCGCACGAGCTGTACCTGAAGCACGGCCTCGGCGCCCGAGATGACGCCGAGGCCATGCAATACCTCATCCCCGGCTGGACCTTCCAACCCAAGCGTCCGTGCCTCGCCCGGGGCTGACCCCCACCACCCCCAGAGAAGCTCACCGAGGAGCCGTCATGAAATCTCCCGTCTGGTCCCACACGACCTCCCGCCGGCGGCTGCTGGCCGGCGTCGCGGCGCTTGCCGTGCTGCCGGTCGCCGCCTGCTCCGGAGTGCAGGGCGGCAAGGACGCCGCGGGGAGCGACTACCCCACCCGCGCCGTGCAGTTCACCGTCCCGTTCGCGCCCGGCGGCAGCAGCGACCTCATCAGCCGCGCCGCCGCCAAGGCAGCCGAGAAGCCGCTCGGCCAGTCGGTGGTCATCACCAACAAGGCCGGCGCGAACGGTGCGGTCGGCGACAAGGAGGTGCTGGCCTCCGCCGCGGACGGCTACACCGTCGGCCTGGCGGTCAAGTCGCTGTTCGCCATCACGCCGCTCGCCGTCAAGGACTCGAGCGCCATCCAGGTCGACAGCATGGAGATCGTGGCCACGCTGACCCAGGAGGACTACGTCCTCGTCGTCAACGGGGCCTCTCCGTACAAGACCCTCGACGATCTGCTGAAGGCCCCCAAGATCCGGTACGCCACCGCCGGGGTGGGCACCGGCGCCCAGCTGTCCCAGGCGCTGCTGCTCAAGGCCGCGAACGTGAACGCCACGGACGTGCCGTTCGATGGTGGTGCGCCGGCCACGACCGCCCTGCTCGGCAACCAGGTGGAGGCGCTGTCCGCCTCCCTCGCCGAGACCATGGAGCAGATCAAGGCCGGCAAGCTGCGCCCGCTGGCGGTCTTCTCCGAGAAGCGGAGCACGTACCTTCCCGAGGTGCCCACCGCCAAGGAGAAGGGCGTCGACGTCGTGGTCGACCAGCGGCGCTTCATCATCGCGCCGAAGGGCCTGCCCGCCGACGTCGCCAAGAAGCTCAACGACTCCTTCGCGGAGGCCCGCAAGGACGCGGCGTACGACAAGTTCCTCAAGGACAACTACATGGAGCGCTGGGAGGTCTCCGACGAGGAGGCCCGCCAGCACCTCACGGACGCCGCCAAGCAGTACGCGGACCTGACGGCGAAGTTCCAGCTCACCTTCGGTTCGGGCAAGTGACTGCAGAAGAGAGCGCAACACCCGGTGAGCGTGCCGTCGTCGACGGCACGCCCCCGGTTACCGAGCCGCCCGGGGGGGAGATCCCCTCGGGCGGCCCGGGCCACGCGGTGCTGGCCGGGGTCGTCCCCGTCCTGCTCGGCCTGGCCACGATGTGGCTCGCCAGGAACCTCGGCCTCGGCACGCTGACCGACCCGGGCCCGGGTCTGTGGCCGATGATCGTCGCGGTGCTGGTGCTGCTCACGGGTATCGGCATCCTGCTCAGAGCACGTCAGGCGACGGACACCGAGGCGTTCACCCGGGGCGCCGTCGTGGTGGTCATCGCCGCCGCCAGCCTGGCGGCGTACGCGTTCCTGTTCGAGCTCGTCGGCTTCGAGATCCCCACCGTGCTCCTGCTGGTGCTGTGGCTGAGGTTCTTCGGCAACGAGACCTGGCGCACCACGGCGGTCGTTTCGGTGGTGGCGACGGCGGCTGCGTATGCGCTGTTCATCACCGCGCTCGGGGTGCCGCTGCCCCACCTGATCGCCATCTGACCGACCTGGCTCACCGACCCCCTGTAGGGCCGAGAGGAGATCCGCCATGGACCTAGCCCCCGTGCTGTCCGGGTTCGCGGTGGTGTTCGAACCACAGAACCTGCTGTACTGCCTGCTCGGCGTGACGCTCGGCATGCTGGTGGGCGTGCTGCCGGGTCTCGGCCCGGCCGCCACCATCGCCATCCTGCTGCCGATCACCTACGGCATCGAACCCGCCGCGGCGGTCATCCTCCTCGCCGGCATCTTCTACGGTGCCCAGTACGGCGGGACGATCACCTCGGTCCTGCTGCGGCTGCCCGGGGAAGCCTCGTCCGTGGTCACCGCCATCGACGGTTATCAGATGGCCCGGCAGGGCAAAGCCGGCTCAGCCCTGGGCATCGCCGCGATCGGCTCCTTCATCGGCGGCACAGGGTCGATCATCCTGTTGACCCTCGTCGCGCCCTTCGTCGCCAATTTCGCGCTGGAGTTCGGACCGGCCGAGTACACCGTCCTCGCCCTGATCGGCATCTTCCTGATCGCCACACTGGGCAACGGCACCCTGATCAAGAGCATCGCCGCAGCAGGTGTGGGTCTCATCCTCGCCACCGTCGGGCTCGACCCGATCGTCGGCACCGCCCGGTTCACCTTCGGCAGCGACCAGTTGGCGGACGGAATCGACTTCGTCATCGTCGCGATGGGGCTGTTCGGCGTCGGCGAGATTCTCTACAACCTGGAGCACCGGCTCCGGCCACAGCCCGCCGTGCTGTCGTTCGGGCGGGCCATCCCGACCCGCATCGAGTGGCTGCGGTCCCGGCTGGCCATCCTGCGCGGATCGCTGGTCGGCTTCGTCCTCGGCGTGCTGCCCGGCGGTGGCGCCACCATGTCCTCGCTCGTCGCCTACGCGGTGGAGAAGCGCTCGGCCAAGGATCCATCCCGGTTCGGCAAGGGCGCGATCGAAGGGGTGGCCGGCCCGGAGAGCGCCAACAACGCCGCCGCGACGTCGTCGTTCATTCCGCTGCTGACCCTCGGCATCCCCGCGAACGCGACCATGGCCGTGCTCTTCGGCGCGCTGCTGCTGCAGGGCATCCCGCCGGGACCGCAGCTCATCGTCGACCACCCCGACGTGTTCTGGGGCGTGGTCAACTCCATGTACGTCGGGAACATCCTGCTGCTGTTGCTCAGCATCCCGCTGATCGGGGTGTTCGTGCGGCTGCTCAAGGTCCGCGCGGCGATCCTCGCGCCGCTGACCATGCTCATCACCATGATCGGCGTGTACAGCATCCGGAACAACGTCTTCGACATGTTCCTGGTCGTGGCGCTCGGCCTGGTCGGGTACGGGATGAAGAAGCTCGGCTTCGAGCCCGGCCCGTTCGTGCTCGCCTTCGTCCTCGGCGAGTTGCTGGAGTCGTCCTTCCGCCGGTCGATGCGCCTCTTCGGAGGCGACCTCACCGGCTTCGTCGAGCGCCCGGTATCGGCCGTGCTGGTCGCCGTCTTCGTGCTGACCGTGGTCGTCGTGCCGCTGCTGCGCGCGGTCCGTGGCCGGCAGGCGGCGCGTGCCGAGCGGGCAGTCGTCGGCGTCTGACCCCCCGATCGCACCACCGTCTGGAAGGAAGAGAAATGGCAGTCCTGCTCGGCTACCTGCCGACTCCGCAAGGCGAGGCGGCCTTCGCCCGCGCCCTCCAGGAGGCCGCGCTGCGCTCCACCACGCTGGTGGTCGTCAACTCGGCCCGGACCGGCGCCCTCGTCGACCCGGCCCTGGCCGACGACGCCCAGCTGGCCCGGCTGCGCGCCGCCGCCGACGCCGCCGGGGTGCCGGTGGAGATCCGCCAGCCGGTCGCCGAGCACGGCGCCGCCGCGGACCAGCTCATCGACGCGTCGGCCGAGGAAGGTGTGGACCTGCTCGTGATCGGTCTGCGCCGCCGCTCAGCGGTCGGCGAGTTCGTGCTGGGCAGCAGCGCGCAGCGGGTGCTCATGGAGGCCCACACCCCGGTGCTCGCCGTCAAGGCATAGGTCGGCCGCCGGCCCGGCGACCAGGAGAGAGACGACGTGCAGGGCGTGCTCACGGGTTTCGCCGTCATCATCACCGTCATCGCCGTCGGCTACGCGCTCGGCCGTGGGGGAGTGCTGGGGCCGGAGGCGGCCACCGTGCTCTCCCGGGTCGCGTTCTTCGTGGCGACGCCCGCGCTGCTGTTCGAGACGGTGGCCCGGGCCGACGTCCACGCGGTCCTCTCGTCCGCCCTCGTCGTCACGGTGGTGAGCACCACCGCCGTGGCGACCCTGTTCGTGATTGTCGCGAAGCTGTGCTGGCGCCGCTCCGTACCGGAGGCGACGATCGGCGCCCTGGCCTCCTCGTACGTCAACGCGGCGAACATCGGCATCCCGGTCGCGGTGTACGTCCTCGGTGACGCCTCGTTCATCGCGCCGATCCTGATGTTTCAACTGGTCGTGATGGCGCCACTGGCGTTCGCCGTGCTCGAGCTGACCACGGCCCGGAGCAGGCCGTCGCTGGTCAGGGCAGTGGCCCAGCCGCTCACCAACCCGGTCACCGTCGCCTGCGTCCTGGGGCTCGTGGTCAGCCTGACCGGCTGGCTGCCGCCGGAACCTGTCCTGCGACCGGTAGAGCTCGTCGCGGCGATGGCGGTGCCCGCCACACTGATCGCCTACGGCGTCTCCCTGCACGGCGCGCCGGCGCCCGGCTCCGGAGACACCGGGCGGGACGTCCGGCTCGCCGTCTTCCTCAAGACGGTGGCCCAGCCCGCCATCGCCTACCTTGTCGCCCGCTTCGCGATGGGCCTGCCGCACACCCTCGTGCTGGCCTGTACGGTCACTGCGGCGCTACCGACCGCGCAGAACGTCTTCGTCTACGCGGTCCGGTACGGCTGGGGCGCGGTCCTGGCGCGCGACTCGGTGCTGCTGTCGACCGCGGCCGCGGTACCCGTGCTGATCGGCGTGGCGGTGCTCGGGAGCTGACACCCGCCCCGTCGGCCCTGGTGCCCGGCCCCTGCCGCGGGCTACCCGAGCGGCCCCAGCTGCTGCTCGATGCCTGCTCGGGACGGAGCCTCGGCTTCTCGACTCCGGTACGCACATACGAAGCTGCCCGTCCGGGCAGCGTGCCGAGCAGCGCGGTGCTCAGATCAGCCAGCGGTGCTTCTGGACGACGGGCAGCTTGGCCCACTGGCGGCCCAGCCCCCAGGTGTGCCCGGCGTAGGTGAGGGCCAGCACGACGGCGCCGATCGCGTAGATGACGTGGTAGTCGGTGATCGGGTTGGTCGAGCCGCTGGGTTCGCCGGCGCTGGTGTGCTGGGCGAGCGGCCATTCGGCGGCCCACATCATCGCCATCATCAGGGTGGCGGTGCCGGCGGCGATGCGCATCCCGATGCCGAGGGTCAGCGCGAGGCCCATGCCCAGGAGGCCCAGCATAAATGCCCAGTCTGCCCAGGCGTCGCCGGCAATGCTGTGGAAGATGCCCTGGAAGGGGCCGATCTCGACATTGGACAGGAAACCCTTGGTGGGCGACCCACCGTTGACCCAGGCGCGGGCCGACGGCGCCGCGTAGCCGAAGCCGAAAGTCTTGTCCAGAAACGCCCACAGGAAGACGAACCCGGTGGAGATGCGCAGCACGGCGAGGGCACGGGCGGCGGTCTTGGTGAGCATGGAGCCGGGCGCCTCGACGTGCTCGAGGTGCGCCGCGTGGCTCCGGTCGATGGTGGTCATCGTTCCTCCTCAGTTGCTCTCTCTGCCTTTGACTCTGCTCCTGTGGAGGCGCCGGCGCCTGGGCCCAAGCACCTGACCCGGGTGGGACCAAAGTCCCGTCTAGCCGGCCAAGGCCGTGAGCCAGCTCGCCTTCGAGGGCCGACCCACCCCGGCCATGACTGACCATTTTCGACAACCAAGATCAGCCGTTGACTTGTCACTCTCCGCATTGGCAGGTGGTAGGGCCGGCGGGCGCCGACAATGGCAAGAGTGCCGCCCGCCTTCGTCCTGTACCAGCACCGCACACCACGACCGCACTTTGACCTGCGGCTTGAGGAGGACGGTGTGCTGCGCTCCTGGGCGGTGCCTCGCGGCCTGCCGGACAGTCCCAGTGACAACCGGCTCGCGATCGCCGTGCCCGACCACCACCTCGATCACCTCACCTACGAGGACGCCGACAAAGTCGATCGCCGACATCGGCACGTGGGAGGAGCACGACCGCACCGACCGCCGGATGGTGTTCACGTTGCACGGCCGCACCGGCCGCCGGCGATACGCGCTCATCCGCACCGGCGAGGGGTGGCTGCTCCACTTGATGAAGGAGCAGCCTCCGGAGTGCCGGTCGGGCGGGCCCTGCACAGGCTGACGGACATGCGGAACACAGATGGCAACCCGGAGGCGAAGGCTGCGGCCGAGTTGGTCCGGGCCAGGTCAAGACCGACATGCGCGAGTGGAGTCTCGCCCGCATCGTGTGGGTCGCCGCCGACCGCGGCTTCGCCTCGGCGGAGAACCGAAGGTTCCTGCAGCAGGGCGCGGGCGGCTACATCCTTGGTGAGAAGCTGCGCGCCGACGCCGCCCTGGCCCGGCAGGGCCGCTACGCCCAAGTGGCCGACAACCTGCAGGTCAAGGAAGTCAACATCGGCGCCGACGACCGGTTCGTGATCTGCTTCAACCCCGACGCCGCCCAACGTGACGCCGCCATCCGCGAGCGACTGGTCGCTCAGCTCACCGACAAGATCGACGGCTCGGACACGCTGAGCGCCACGAAACGCGCCGAGCTGCGCGGGGTGATCTCCACCAAGCCCGGCCTGAACCGCTACCTACGCGTCACACCCAAGGGCCTGCTGCGCATCGACGCCGCCGCCATCAGGGCCGAGCAGCGCCTGGACGGCAAGTACCTGCTGCGCTGCTCCGACCCCAAGCTGTCGGCCGAGGACATCACCCTGGGCTACAAGCAACTCCTCGAAGTCGAACGCGGCTGGCGCGACATGAACACCACCCTCGACCTGCGGCCGGTGTTCCACCGACGCGAGGACCGCATCCGCGCCCACATCCTGCTCTGGTGGCTCGCGCTGCTACTCATCCGCGTCGCCGAGACCAGCACCGGCCACGACTGGGGCAAGATCCGCGCCGACGTCGAGCGGCTGCACGTCGGCGTGTTCACCGGCCCCGCCGGCACCTTCTGCCAGCGAACCGAGCTATCGCAGCCTGTACCGCTCGGAAACCCGGTTCTGGCCTCTGAGGTGCGGTTTTGTGCGGCCCAGCCAGCCGACCGCGGGGCATGGTGGCGGGCATGTTCCTGTCCTTCGGGTACCTGATCTTGTGTCAGCTCCTGCGGTTGGTGGCACAGGGAATGCGCGGCGAGCGATCGAAAGATGTCGAGATTCTTGTGTTACGTCATCAGGTCGCGGTTCTGCGCCGCCAGGTCGCACGTCCGGACCTAGAGCCCGTCGACCGAGCCGTCCTGTCAGCGCTGTCTCAGCTGCTGCCTCGTTCCCGCTGGTCGACGTTCTTCGTCACCCCCGCCACCCTTCTGCGGTGGCACCGTGAGCTGGTCGCCCGGAAGTGGACCTACCCGAAACGACGACCCGGGCGCCCTCCGATAGGGGCGGAGATCCGCGCCCTGGTGCTGCGCCTGGCCCGGGAGAACCCGACCTGGGGCCACCGCCGGGTGCAGGGTGAACTATTCAGATTGGGTTATCGGGTGGCGCCGAGCACGGTGTGGACGATCCTGACCGCTGCCGGTGTTGACCCGGCTCCGCGGCGCGGCGGGCCGACCTGGACCGAGTTCCTGACCGCTCAGGCCACGGGCGTCCTGGCCTGCGATTTCCTGCACGTGGACACGATCGGGCTGACCCGCATCTACGTCCTGTTCATGATGGAGGTCAGCACCCGGCGGGTTCACCTTCTCGGCGCCACCGAGCATCCGACGGGGGAGTGGGTCACTCAGCAGGCCCGGAACCTGTTGCTGGATCTTGGCGACCGAGTCGCCCGGTTCAGGTTCTTGATCCGAGACCGTGACAGCAAGTACATCGCGCCGTTCGACGAGGTCTTCAGCACGGCGGGCATCGAGGTCCTGCGCACCCCGCCTCGGGCACCGCGGGCGAACGCGTACGCGGAGCGGTGGGTTCGCACGGTCCGCCGTGAATGCCTCGACCGGATGCTGATCTACAACAGGCGGCACCTGCTGGCCACCCTCGGGGAGTACGTGGCTCACTACAACGAGCACCGGCCGCACCAAGCCCGGGGCCAACAACCGCCCAACGCCACCGACATGCCGCCACGACCGGTCGTCGACCTGACGACCGCACGAGTGCGCCGTAGGAAGATCCTCAACGGGCTGATCAACGAATACTCCCAGTTGTCGTAGCTCTGACCGACTTTTCGAGCGGTACACGCAATACGCGCTGATCGGCGTCACGGCTCAGCTCATGCTGCTCGATCGGCTGCTCAACGACGTGCCATCGTCAATTCGCTCCAGCCTCGTACGCCTCGCTGCCCAGTACGCCGAATCGGCAGCATGGTTGAACCACTCGCTCAACGACGCCCCATCCGCCCAGCACTGGACCCGGAAGGCGCTCACCTGGGCGGACCAGATTGCTGATCCGACCATGACAGCGTGGGCGACGTACCGCAGCAGCCAGCACTGGCTTATCGCTGGAAAGTCGCACCGTGCTGTCGAAGAAGCCGAAGCTGCGATGTTGCAGGACAAGAAGGTGCCCAGGCCGGTGCGGGCGGCACTCCGCGTGCAGCATGCCCACGCGCTCGCCACAGTCGGCGAGCATCAAAAGGCCATGCAACTCCTGGACAACGCGCATGAGTGGGCCGCCGACCGCGGCCCAGGTAAGCCCGAAGGCGAGCACGCCTCCTACTGCACAAGCGGCTACATCGAGGTTCATCGAGGCACATGCCTGAGGATAGGGCGTCGGCCGGACGAGGCCATTGCGGTGCTCGACGCCGCGCTGCCGTCGATCCCGTCGCTCCACCGCCAGGATTTCACCGCAGCCCTGCTGACCAAGGCCGCAGCCCATGTAGCGGCTGACCAGCCTGAGCAAGCCGCGGCCACGGCGCATATCGCGCTACCGATCGCTCGGCGAGCTGGATCGCGCCGGATCCTGCACCAACTCGGCCAGATCGGCTCCGCTGTTGACAAGCACCGTCATCTGACCGACGTGCGTGCGTTCCTCGACGACCTTGTGGAGACTGCCTGATGGCGTCAGATCTCGAGCTGTCCGCGATGCGGCATGCCATCGCCCTCTCCGCTTTTGGGCTGGGCACCACGAGCCCGAACCCGCCCGTCGGGTGCGTGATCCTGGATCAGGGTGGAACGTTAGTGGGTGCGGGGTTTCACCAGCGCAAAGGAGAGCCGCACGCCGAAGCACACGCTCTTAACGCGGCGGGAGGTGCGGCTCGCGGCGGTACGGCTGTCGTCACACTTGAACCATGCAACCACGTCGGCGTCACGCCGGCGTGTCGCCAGGAGCTGATCAACGCCGGCATCTCCCGGGTCGTCATCGCCGTCATCGACCCAACCTCCCGCGGTGAAGGTGGCGCCTCGATGCTCACCGCCGCAGGCGTCGAGGTCGAGACCGACGTGTTGCGCGACGAATCCCTGACAGTCCTTGAGCCGTGGCTGACCGCAACCGTGCGCCGTAGGCCGTACCTGACTTGGGCGTTTGCAGCGGAAGGCGGGTATCAATCGGCGGCGGAAGAACGACTCCTGCTCGACCTTCGCGCGAACGCTGACCTCGTCATTGCGGGCAAGACCCTCGACGAGGGCATCCCAGGAGGCCACGCTAGCGCGCACTTCACACTACTTGGCGATGCCGACATCGGCGCCGGCCTCTCGCAGTGGCTGTCAGCCGCCTACGAAGCCGGCGTACGCAGCACGCTCGTAGTCGGTCACGAGCACGGTGCCGCGCTGCGACCGCACCTGCACGCCGTCGACGAGCTCGTCGTCGCTGTGCCGCGAACTGACCCGTCTCAAGCGTTGGGAGTGGTCCATTCCGACCTCATACCGATCGGTTTCCGACTGGTCGAAGTCGCGGCTCACGCGGACTCGTTGACGTCCCGCATGCGACGCCTCCGCGCGTGGCGCGGAATAGACTCGTAGGCGTGTGTCGCCTGACTGGCTATGACGGCCTGAGTTGGCCCTACCAGGACGCGACAACTGGCCCCACCGCGAGGAGCCGTATCGCGAACTCGCCGGAGACCCGACGACAGTGAGGATCCCAACGGGCGGGTAGTTGCGCCCGAGCATCGAAAAGCGAGATCATCACGCATGCTCGACCCCTCGCCCGAGGACGACGGGACTTCACCGACCGTTTCTACGCCGCATTTCGTGGGTCGTGATCGGGAGATGGCGGCGCTTCGGGTCGCCTTGGCCCGGCCACCGGCGATCGTGCTGGTAGAGGGCGAGGCGGGGATCGGGAAGAGCCGACTGCTGCGAGAGTGGTTGGCCGCGCCGGACCAGCGCACTGCCTTGGTCTCGGTGTGCCCACCGCTTCGCGAGTCGCTGACGTTGGGGCCGATCGTCGACGCGTTCGGTGGGATCGATCGCCCGGTGTCGCGATTGCGGCTCACCGAGCTTGCGGGTGCGTTACGGCCCCTGTTCCCTGAATGGTCCTCGGACCTGCCGCCCGCATTGCAGCCCTTGGACGATGCGAAGGCGGCACGGCATCGCCTGTTCCGCGCCCTGGACGAGCTGCTGCGGGCTCTGCGTGTCGACGTTCTCGTGCTCGAGGACGCTCACTGGGCCGAGGAGGTGACCTTGGAGTTCCTGCTGTTCGTCGCCTCCCGACAGCAATCGCACGGGCCGAGCCTCGTGATTTCCTATCGGCCGGAGGAGGTGGACGTCGGATCGCTGTTGCTGCGGCTGACGTCCCGGTTGCCTGCTGGCGTGACCCAGCTGAGGATCGCCCTGGCGCCGATGCGACCCGACGACACGGCAGCGCTGGTGTCCTCGATGTTGGACGGCAACCCGATATCGCAGGAGTTCACGACGTTCATGCACGAGCGGACCGGTGGCGTTCCTCTGGCGCTGGAGGAGTCGGTTCGCCTCATGTGCGACCGCGCCGACCTCGTCTTCCGCGACGGACAGTGGGTCCGGCTGAAGCTGCGCGAGCTACAGGTGCCACCGACGGTGCGCGACTCCACCCGGGAGCGGGTGGGCCGTCTGTCGCCGACGGCGCGGCAGGTGTTGCGAGCCGCGGCTACGTTGGCTGAGCGGTCATCGGTGGCCACGATCGCGGTGACCGCCGGTCTGTCACCAGCTGCGTGTCGAGGCGCTATCGCGGAGGCGGCCAACGCCGGCGTCCTGGACGGAGACGATCGCGGCCAGTGGCGATTCCGGCATGTGCTCGCCGCCACGGCTGTCTACGAAGCGATCCCGTTGACCGACCGCAGACACTTCCATCTGCTGGCCGGCCGGGCCTTGGAGGACATCCATCCGCCGCCTGTCGCACGCCTTGCCCATCACTTCCGTGAGGCGGGCGAGACGCAGTCCTGGGCGCGGTACGCCGAGCAGGGTGCCGAGCTGGCCATGGCCTCGGGTGACCACACCAAGGCGGTCGACTTGCTGGTCGATCTGTTGTCGTGGGCCGTGTTGCCGCCGACGGATCGGGCACGAGTCGCGCGCATCGCCGGAGTTGCCGCACTGGGCCGTCGTGAACCGGTCGACGAGGTCTATCACCGCGTGATCCGTACCTTGCGCTCGGTGCTGGAGACCCCCGGTCTCTCCGCGCGCCAGCAGGCCGAGATCCGCAACCCCCTGGGTCGGCTCCTGATCACCGGGGGTGAGGCGCAGGCCGCACTCAGCGAGCTCGAGCAAGCGGTGGCCAACCTCGACCATGAGCCGGTCGAGGCGGCTCGGGCAATGACCTATCTGGGATGGGCCTATGCGGGGCCGTGGCCGGCGTCGACCCATCGGCGTTGGCTGGATCGCGCCGCTGAGCTCACCGCTGAATTCGATTCTCCCGCGGAGCGGCTGAACCTGGCGGGCAACCGAGCCGCGGCGTTGCTCATGCTCGGCGAAGAGGAGGCCTGGGACGTCGTCGCCGGCCTGCCCATCGACGGCGCGACCTCGGCGGAGCGTCTCGACGTGGCCCGCATCCACGCAAATGTTGGGACCGGCGCACTGATCTGGGGTCGGTACGCCGCCGCGGAAGAACACCTCGCCGTGGCCATGCGCCTTGCCGAGGCCGAGCAGGCGTCCCGGTTGCAACACAACGTCCGACTCGAACAGGCCAACCTGGCGTGGCTCACCGGCCGGTGGGAGGGTCTCGCGGAGCGAAGCGCGGCACTCGCCGATGCCGACCGAGACCGGCCGGCGCACTACCTGGGCAGCATTCGCCTCGCGGCCCGGCTGGCAGCCGCAGCCGGACGGCGGCGCGCTGCGGAGGAGCAGTTCCGGCTGGTCCTCGAGGAGTCTGCCCGTCTCGGCGCAGCCGACGACACGATGGAGGCCGCCGCTGCGCTGGCCAGACTGTGGTTGACGGACGGAAACAGCGGCCGGGCGCTGCAGATCACGAACGAGCCGATGGACACCGTCCGGAGAAAAGGCATCTGGGTCTGGGCGACGGACCTCGTCCCCGCCCGGATCGAGGCGCTCCTCGCCGCGGGCGACCTGAAGGCCGCGACACGCCTGGGCGACCAGTTCGCCAGAGGACTGCGTGGCCGTACGGCGCCTGCGCCTCGCGCCGCCCTCACCGTATGCCGTGCCCTGCTGGTCGCCGCAGCCGGAGACCACGCCCGCGCGGCGACGGCATACGACCGGGCGGCGCGCGCCTGGAGCGCGTTGCCGCGCCCCTACGACGCCATGCTCGCCCGCGAGCGTCAATCCGAGGCGCTCATAGCGCAAGGCCAGGTCGAACAAGGTCGAGAGCTGCTGGCCGCACAGTACGAGCAACTGTTCAGGCTCGGAGCCCGCGGCGACGCAGACCGTGTCGCACAGCGGCTTCGCGAACACGGCGCCGAGGTTCCGCGACTGTGGCGCGGCGGCCGACGAGGGTACGGCGACCAGCTCTCACCGCGCGAGCTCGACGTGGTCCAACTGGTTGTCGCCGGCAAGACGAACCGGGAGATCAGCCGGATCCTGGCCAAGTCGCCGGCCACGGTGGATCAACAGCTGCGTGCGGCGATGCGCAAGTTGAAGGTAACCTCCCGGACCGCGCTCGCGGTCAAGGCGGTAGAGGCCGGAGTGTTCGCAGAAGAGGACTCCCTCGACGGCCCGTCGTGAAAATTGACGTATCCGCTGGATAGCGACGGCCACTCGTCCCCCCGAGCATGACTGCATGATTCATAGCCGTAGGGCAATGCATGCCTGAGCGACCAGTCGCGCGTGACGACGCCGCCATCGAGCACCCGCCACCACCCGAGCTGCCCCGGGAGCCGCGCGTCAGCGCCCCCGACGCCGACGGTGCCGACGGTGCCGATGACCACAAGAACCACGACCCCTATCAACCCCTGTAGGCCAAGGACCCATATGAGACTCAAAGCCCTCGCGGCTTCGCTGGCCGCAGTGGTCAGCCTGAGCATGATCCAGCCATCACCGGCGTCCGCCGCTGAGCCGGATCCTGGCGCTGCCGCCAACAAGATCGCGTCGAACCTGAAGGACCGCTTCCGCACGGAGCCGGCGTCTGACTTCTGGATCACGTTTGACACCAAAGCCGACCTCGGGCCGGCGAAGAAGATCACCGACTGGACCGCTCGTGGTCAGTTCGTCTACGACGCGCTGACCGCAGCGGCGAAGAACTCCCTGGCATCTGTCTCCACCGAACTCGACCGGGCAGGCGTCAAATACACCTCCTACCCGATCGCCAACACCGTGTTCGTCAAGGGGGGCACCGAAAAGCTCGCCCTCGACGTGGCCTCGAGGGTGCAGGTCGCCGAGATCCACGCGACGCCGCAGGTCGCGCTGGTCGAGCCAGTGGACAAGAAGGTCCCAGCTGACCAGGCTGCCCGCCCCGCCGCCCCGAAGGCCGCCGCCGAGGATGGCACCGTCTCGTGGGGTCTGGACGCCATCCACGCCCCCCAGGCGTGGGCCATGGGCGCCACCGGTGCGGGCATCACCGTGTCCAACCTCGACTCGGGCGTCCAATTCGACCACCCCGCCCTGATGCACCAGTACCGCGGCACGAAGCCCGACGGCACCGTCGACCACAACTACAACTGGATGGCCACCCGGGGCACGTGCACCGGCGCACCGTGCGACGACAACGGACACGGCACGCACACCATGGGCACCATGGTCGGCGACGACGGCACCAACCACGTCGGCGTCGCGCCGGACGCGCAGTGGATCGCGACAAACGGCTGCTGCGACAGCAGCGGCGTCGAAACGCTGCTCCAGTCCGGCTGGTGGCTGCTCGCCCCGACCGACGTGCAGGGGAACAACCCTGACCCGTCCAAGCGCCCGCACGTCATCAACAACTCGTGGGGCCAGACCGTCGAGCACAGCTTTGACGACTTCTTCCAGGCCATTGACGAGGCCTGGAGCGCCGCGGGTGTCTTCAGCGTCTGGTCATCGGGCAACACCACGCCGTACGCGGCCTGCGACACCGTCTCCTCGCCCGGCTCCGCCGAGAGTGCCTACTCCGTCGGCGCCTACTCATCGGACGGCACGCTCGCGGTGTTCTCCCGCAAGGGCGAGGGTGAGGGTGGCCGGATCAAGCCCGAGATCTCCGCTCCGGGCGTCGCTGTCCGTTCGTCCTATCCGAACAACAGCTATACCGAGATGTCCGGCACCTCGATGGCGGCCCCCCACGTGGCCGGCGCCGTCGCGGCGCTGTGGAGCTACGACCCGACCCTCATCGGGCAGGTCGAGCAGACCCGCCGCCTGCTCGCCGAGTCGGCCGTCGACGTCGACGACACCGAGTGCGGCGGCACCGCCGACGTCAACAACAAGTACGGCGAAGGCCGGCTCGACCTCGTCCGCCTGCTCGAGCTCGCGCCCCGGCAGGGCGGCACCCTCACCGGTGTCGTCACCGCCAACGGCGTCCCGGTCCCCGCCGCCGAGGTGACGATCAGCGGGCCGTTCAGCCGGTCGATCGGAACCGACAAGGACGGCCGGTTCACGACGAACCTCCCGGTCGGCGACTACCAGCTCAGCACCAAGGTTTTCGGCTACCTGACCGCGACCGCCAACGTCACGATCTCCCTCGGCCAGGACACCCTCGTCAAGCTGCCGCTCACGGCCGCCAATAGGCACGACATCAGCGGCAGGGTTGTCGACGACAAGAAACAGCCCGTCCCGAACGCCGATGTCTCCGTCAAGGACACGCCGCTGAAGCCGGTACGCACGGATGCCAACGGCGCGTTCACGATCGCCGCTGTCCCCGAGGGCGGGTACACGCTGGGCATCAAGCCCAACGCCTGCTTCTCGCCCACGACGGTCCCGCTGACCGTCGGCGCGCAGAACGAGTCGCGCGAGATCCCAGTCGGGCTCGTCGTCGACAAGGGCGGCTACAGCTGCGCCGTCTCCGACGGCGAGTACCTGGGCGGCACCGACCCGGTCGCGTTCACCAGCGGCGTGTGGGCGACGGTGAAGCTGCCCTTCCCGATCGCGCTCTACAACGGCAGCCACGACACCCTCGGTATCAGCCTGCGCGGCGTGATCTCCCCGGACACCGCCACCGGACCCGGCAGCGGCGGTGCGGGCATCTTCCCGTTCTACGTCCAGACCCCGGTCGAGTTCGCCCCCGGCGGGGGAGTCTTCACGGCAGCCACCAAGGTCAACGGCGAGGACGCGTTCGTCGTCGAGTTCCGCAACGCCAAACTCTGGGCCTATCCGGACCGGTCGGAGTACACGGAGCCGGTCAGCTATTCGGCCACGCTCACCCGCTCCGGCACGGTGATCTTCGGGTACGGCGACGGCATCGGAACCAACGACCCGGTGACCGCCGGCGCGCACGCCATCACCGGCATGCAGGGCTGGGCCGGCGTCGACGGCATCCGGTTCTCCGACAGCGCCCCGGTGCTGCGCGACGAGATGATCGTCACCTACGACATGCCTGACTTCGGGTACCTGGACGCGACCGTCGTCGACCAGAACGACGGGCTGCCGGTGGCCGGGGCCAAGGTCTCCTTCACGAACAAGAATGGGCTCGTCGAGACCGTCACGACCAACGGGACGGGCATCGTGCATCGCCAGCTTCCGGTCGGCGACTACACCATGACGGTCGACGCGCCGAACTACACGACCGCGGCATACCCCTTCTCCCTCGACAAGCTCTACGCGAACGCCAAGATCGACGCGCGTCTGACCACGGGTGTCGCCGGCCTGAAGGCTGACGGCCTCGACGCGCTGTTGGGCACCGACCAGAACGGTGTCGGCTCGCTGACGCTGACCAACAACGGTTCCGCCCCACTCACGTACAACCTGGGCGAGGCCGCGCGCCACCCCGACCTTGACGACGCCGGCGCCACCGGGCGCACCGGGACGGGTGCGGCCAGCACGATCGACCTCACCGCGTGGAAGGCCGGTGCGAGCGGCATGAAGCCGTCGAACGTCGACGGCAAGGCGGCGACGGCGAGCACCGCGGAAGCACAGGCGGCTGGCAAGGTCGGCGTGACCTCCGGCGGTGAGGTCATCACCCGGATCGCCATCCCGGGCAAGATCGAAAACAAGGAGCCCTCCGGCATCGGGTACGACGGCGACGTCTGGGTCCACGACTACAACGCGCGGACCAACACCGCCTACACGGTGACGGGCAAGCCGACCGGGAAGGTCTTCGACGCGTCGTGGAACCCCGCGTACCGGGCGTTCGACATGGCGCTCGACACCAACACCGGTGACATGTGCCAGATGGAGGACAGCCCGGCCAGCTACATCCACTGCTTCGACCGGGAGACCGGCAAGGAGACCCGGCAGATCAAGGGTGACTGGTCCACGCTGCAGCTGACCGGACTCGCCTACAACCCGACGGAGGACGTGTTCTACGTCGGCGGTCGGGCGAACGGCATGATCGGAACCGTCGCCGGAACGTCGCACGACAACGCGGGTGCGCTGCTGTCCTTCTGCGCCCCGCCGCTGCCCGAGGTGATGGGCCTGGCCTACAACCAGGCGTCCGACACCATCTGGTACACCGACCTCACCTCGAACAGGCCCACCCGCCTGCTGCAGGTCGACCCCGACGACTGCTCGCTGGTGAACGCGTGGTGGTTCCCCGGCCAGAAGGCGGGCCAGGGCGGCGGCCTCGAAACCGACTCGACCGGGGCGCTGTGGGCGGCGGACCAGGTCGCCGATGACGTCGTGCTGGTCGACGTCGAGGACGACCTGCTCACCGACCTGCCGTGGCTGTCGCTCTCCTCGACCGGCGGCACCCTTGCCCCGGGCGAGTCGACGACCGTCAAGGTCTCGATCTCCTCGAAGGACGCCAAGCCGGGAGTCCTCGGTGCGAACATCGTGGTGAGGTCCGACTCCGGACGCCAGTCCAAGACCTACGTCCCGGTGACGCTCACGACCACGAAGTACCAGGTCGGCGTCAACGCCGGCGGCCCTTCGTTCACCGACGGCTCCGGCTACACCTGGTCCGGCGACCAGGCCGCCGGCAAGGCGGCGTGGGGCTACGAGGGGAAGACGAAGGTCGCCTCCACGAAGGCCGCGATCGAAGGAACGACGGACGACGCCCTGTTCCAGTCGCAGCGCACCACGCCGGACAAGCAGTTGTTCTACCGCTTCCCCGACGCGCCCAAGGGCACCTACGCGATCGACTTCGGGTTCGCCGAGATCGAGAAGGTGGCCAAGGGGAAGCGGGTGTTCGACGTCCTCGTGGACGGATCGCTGACGGAGTACGCGTACGACGCGGCCGCGGCCGTGGGGCCGAACGCCGCCGACTGGCGCACCGCCGTCGTGAAGCACGAGGGCGGCCCGCTGACCGTGGAGCTGCGGGGCTCGAAGGGCCTAAAGGCCCCGACCATTGCCGCGCTGCGTGTGACGCTCGACCCGCGCGCAGACAAGGCGGAGCCGGAGCCCCAGCCCGAGCAGCCGGAGCCGGGCCCCGTGCCGGTGGCCCCCGCCGGTCGCTCGTACTCGATGAAGGTGACCGACGGACTCTACCGCCAGGGCACGGAGGAGTCCGGGTGGCACGGCGATGACCTCTGCGGCGTGCTGTGGTTCGACTCCAGCTTCCTGCAACCGTTCTACGACACGGCCTGGGACGGGGTGTGCGTGACGACGAACGGCACGCTGACCTTCGACCGCGCCAGCACGCTGGGGAACAACACCGCACTGCCATCGCCGTACCCGATCGACGCGATCTATCCGCTCTGGGACGACCTCATCGTCGACGACGAGGCAGGCATCTACTTCGGCACGACCGAGGTGGACGGGCTGGCGGCGCAGGTCATCGAATGGCGCAACGTCACCTTCTACAGCGACCGGACGGCTCGCGTGAGCTTCTCGGTCACCCTGATCGCGGACGGACGGGTCCAGATCGGATACGGCGACGGCGTCGGCGGCGACAACCCCCTCACCCGAGGGTCGTCGGCGACAGTGGGCCTGGAGAGCCTGAACCGCAACCCCGCGAGCCAGTACTCCTTCGACCAGCCCATCCTCAAGGCCGGCCTGGGGCTGGAGTACACCCTCCCGGCTGCGGGCACGATCGAGGGAACGGTCACCGACGCGAACGACCGCAAGCCGATCGCGGGCGCGATCGTCACGCTCAGCGGGCCGAGCGGTGAGCGGGTCATCACCGCCGACGAGAAGGGCCGGTGGAAGGCCCAGGCGCTGGTCGGCGAGAACACCGTGGAGGTGTCGGCGCCGAACTATGTCACCGCCAGTCACCCCGTGACCATCGCCAAGAAGGATCAGGCCGAGGTGGTCGACACGGCGTTGACCACGGGCGTCGCCACCATCACCGGAGGTGACTTCGACTGGCTCCTCGACAAGGACCAGAAGGCGACCGCCGACGTGACCGTGACCAACACCGGCTCCGCCCCACTCGAGGTGCGGCTCAGCGAGCAGAAACGCACCAGCGACGACGGGCACGAGGCCGCCGACCTTCCGTGGCTGACCCTCACGGGCGCGGCCGCGGCCGGCACGGTCAAGCTCGCGGCCGGCGAGTCCACCACGGTCACGGCGACGGCCGACAACGCCGACGTCGAGCCCGGCGTGCTCGTCGGGGACGTGCTCGTGGCGTCGAACGCCGGCAAGGGCGAAGCCCAGCTCAAGCCGGTCCGCCTGGCGACCTCGGCCTACTGGAGGGGCGTCGACGCCGGCGGATCCGGGTACGTCGGTGCCGACGGCTTCGTCTGGTCGCCCGACCAGCAGCTCGGCTCGCGGCCGTGGGGCTACGTCGGCGGCAAGGCGCGTGCCACCAAGGCCGACATCGCCGGCACCGAGGACGACGCGCTGTTCCGCACCCAGCGGACCGGCGAGACGTTCAGCTACGTGTTCAAGAACGCCCCCGCCGGGAAGTACCGGATCGGCCTCGACTTCGCGGAGATCGAGGAGGTCAAGGCCGGCAAGCGTGCCTTCGATGTTCTGGTCGACGGCAAGGTCGTGCTCTACGACCACGACGTGCAGGCGAAGGTGGGTGCGCTGACCGCGGACGTGAACACGGTCACCGTCGAGCACGCCGGTGGCGATCTGAAGGTCGAGCTTCGCCGCGAGATCGGCGAGAGCGACCCGATCCTCAACGCCCTGAAGGTCCAGCAGGACCCGCGCCTATGAGATAGCCAACCTATCCGCCAGCAGTGGGCGGAGCCTCCTCGGAAAGGATCGCCGGGGAGGCTCCGCCCACGACTACCGAGTGTGCGGCTTCGGACCGTACTCGCGCACTTGGTGGCAAAGTATCCGAGTTCCTCGTCAGTGGCGACGCGCCAGACGACGAAGCGCGTTGCCCGCCACGCCAGAGCCCTTCGCCACCGTCGCCCCCGACCGCGCCCTCGCCGCCGACTCCCACAACCCGCCTCGCCCGGCGCCACCGGCACGAAGCTCCGCCAGCAGTTGGCCATCGGCGGAATCTGCACGTCGTGCCGACTGACAGTGAGGATGTAGGTGGCGTCACCCGGTCGGGCCTGGCTCACCGACTGACCGACGTTGCTGTCTTGCTGTGCGATTCGTCGATTGGTTCCGGATGACCCCGTTCCTGCACGTCACTGGCAGGGGCGTTCGTGACCTGAGCTTGTGCAAGAAGCCCCTTCACTGTCTTGTCCGCCCGTCGCCGGCGAATGCGTGCCGACCCTGTCGGTGCAAGCGGAAGGGACGACGGTATCCAGGATGACAGCCGAGAAGCGCCAGGTCACGGGTGGGGTAGACACCCACGAAAAGACTCATCACGCCGCTGTGGTCGACCACGGGTCGGGTGCTCGGTGACCAGGAGTTCCCAGCCACCGCCGCCGGATATCAGGCTCTTCACGATCGAGGGTGTAATTGCGGCCTGAAGCCTCCGGTCTCGAGCAGCGATCTGGCGATGTAGTTCGTGAGGTTGCGGAACCCGAGTGCGGAACCGCGCAGGTGCTCGAGCCGGCCGTTGATCGCCTCGGTGGGGCCGTTGCTGGTGCCGGGACGGTCGAAGTAGGCCAGCACGTCGGCTGCGCGTTTCTTCAACGTGCGGCCGAGCGTGGTGACCTCGACCAGTGCGTTCGGGACACCGGTGCTGATCGTGTCGATTAGCTTGACCATCAACTCGCGGCCACGGCGCCGGTCCTCGTGTCGGTAGGCGGCGATCATTCGCTGGTAGATGCCCCAGGTCGCCTCGACTTCGACATGCGCGTCGTCGGCGAACAGCGCGGTGAGCCGAGCGGCCTGCTTGTCGGTGAGCAGCCCGGCACCTGTGTGCAGGGTCCTGCGCGCGGAGTAGAGAGGGTCGTTCTTCATGCCGCGGTGGCCGTGGATCGCCAACTGGACCCGGCGGCGGCACCGATCCAGCGCATCGCCGGCCAGGCGCACGACGTGGAAGGGATCCATCACCGCAACCGCGTCGGGGAGCTCTTCGGCGGTGGCGGTCTTGAAGCCGGTGAAGCCGTCCATCGCGACCACGTCCACGGCGTCGCGCCAGGCCTCGTCGCGGTCGGCGAGCCAGGACTTGAACGCCTGCTTGGAGCGGCCCTCAACCATGTCGAGCAGCCGGGCGGGACCTGTGCCATCACGGACGGCGGTGAGATCGACGATCACGGTGACGAACTTGTCGCCGCGGCGGGTGTGGCGCCACACGTGCTCGTCTACCCCGATCGCGGCCACGCCGTCGAAGCGGTTCTCGTCGTTGATCAGCACCCGCTTGCCTTCGGCCAGGACAGCGTCGTTGGCAGTGTTCCACGCGACCCCGAGTCCCCTCGGCGACCCGGGCCACGGTCAGGTGCTGGCACACGATCGCCTCGAGTGCCCACCGCAGCCCGCGACGCGACAGCTTCGCTCGCGGCTCAGCCGCGAGGCTGGTGTCCTGGCGCCACACGTGACCGCAAGCGGTACACCGGTAGCGGCGCACGGTCACCACGAGCGTCGTCGGCCGCCAGCCCAGCGGCTCGTGGGCCAGCTCCCGGGTCACGGTGTCGCGCGGTACGCCTTCGCAACCACAGCGACGGCACCACGGGTCCGGCTCGACGACCCGGCATGCCAGCACCGCACGGTCGGGCCTGAGTCGTTGGCCGGTGACGGCCAGGCCGAGCTCGTCGAGCCGGCAGAACTTGGTCAGGTCAGGGGAGGCAAAGGTAGCGTCAGACAAGTCGAGGTGTGCCAATCTGGAAGACCACGACTTCCGTCCCGGGGCAGCGATGCACAAACGCAGCCGGACGCCCGATCTCGTGTCACCGTCGCAGCGGTGTTCTTCGCGTACCCACTCAGATCGGTCAACGGCGCACCCGATAGCGCAGGTGAAGCACCCGGTTGCCCTGAACAACTACGTTTGGGCCTTCCAGCAGGTGCTGCGCGTCGACGGAGCCGAAGTAACGCTTACCGGACCCGAGCACGACGGGTGCGACGTCCATGCGTACCTCGTCGACCCAACCTGCGGCGAGCGCCTGGCTGCCGACGTCGCCAGCAGCGAACTCGACAGTGCGGTCACCCGCAAGCTCCCGCGCCTTGGCCACGGCCGCCTCGATGCCGTCGACAAAGTGGAACGGCGCCTGGAGGTCCCAGCCCTCGGGCGCACCACGGTGACTCACCACGACCACATGGTCGATCCCACTCGGAGGCGTCCCATCCCAGCCGTCGGTGATGTCGAAGGCGTGACGGCCGGCAATGGTCACCCCGACCTCGTCCCAGTACGGCCGGACGTAGTCGAACGAAGCCTGCGACACCTTCAGAACGCCACTGTCGTCCAACGGCACGTCACCGCTGACCAGCCACTCGAAGATCGGACCGGGATCGTCGTTCTCAGCCGCGATGTAACCATCCACCGAAACCGACGCGTTCATGACCACTTTCCCCATGGATTCCTCCTCTGTTTGGAGTCCCAAGTCTTGTGCGGCGTGAGCTGTCGCTCTTGTACGAAATCAATCGGCTGGGAGCGGCCAGCCGTCCAGGACGTGGTCGGGATGATCGCGCAGGAATCGCCGCCGGACTTCGGCGTACCGGGTCGGCGTGAGCCCGGTGAACTCCCGGAACTCGCGCACGAAGTGGGCCTGGTCGAAGTAGCCCGCGCCAGCGGCAACGTCTCCCCAGTCGATCGGTGCAGCGACGTCGAGCGCCAACACGGTGGAGCTGAAGCGGTAGCTGCGAGCCAGCCGTTTTGGCGTGACACCGACTACGGCCTTGAACCGCTTCGCCAAGTACGTGCTGCTGGCGCGGGCCGCCACACCGATGTCGCTGATCGGCACTGTCCCGCCTGTCGCCGCGACGGCGCTGCTCATTTGGCGGACCAGGTCAAGACCGTCGATCACCCGCAGCCGTCGCACCAGTTCCTCCTCGAGCAACATCAGCATTTCGTGCGGTGCGTTCGCCAAGGTCAGTCGGTGTCGCAATTCAGCGATAGCGGGCTGGCCCCAGATCCGCTCCACCGTCGCAGGTCGGTCGCACAACTCGGCCGCGGGCATCGGAAGGAACGGTGCCAGGCCCCACGGCCTGAAGTGGACGCCCACGGACCGGGTCGGGGTTGGGTAACTGAACTCCCACGCACGCGTGGGCGTGGTGACCGCGCAGCCGTCGGCGTACTCCACGGCGTCTACGTCGGTGCCTGCGCGGATGAGAAACGGCGCCCCGAGGTTGACGATGAGCAATGGCGCGGGCGCCGCCGGCAGCATCAACCGGGAGTACGGCGGGGCGCCCTCCAGGTAGTAGAGGTCGTCGATCAGCCCGTCCAGCGGCGGACCGGGCACCCTGGATACATACTCCACGCCGACATCATTGCCGACGGCCCATCCGGCATCACGCGCCGCCGCCAGCATCGAGCCGGCGCCGATCCCTGACGGGCGCCCCGGCGCATTTCGGTCCCCAACTACACCCCACGTTGTGAAGGGCCGGATATCAGCAGTTGCTGTCCTGGCTGCGTCCTTCGGCCGGGTCGTGAAGGTTGGGGTGGAGGGCACCGGTGCCTGCGGCGCTGGCCTGGCGAGGTGCTTGAGCGTGTCGCGCATCACCGTGGTGGAGATCGACCGTCCGGACCGCAAGACTCGCCGGAGCAAAGGCAAGTCCGATCGATGCCCTCGCCGCCGCCCGCGGCCCTGTCCGGGCAGGCCGTTGGTGTCCCGAAGATCCGTACCGGACCGGTCGAGGCGATCCGTGCCCTGCGGGTGGCCCGTCGAGGAGCGGTTAAGGCCCGGATCGCCGCCCTCAACCAGCTGCACGGTCGCAGCGCCAGCGTCATCACGCTCTCGCCGTACTCGGCCAGTCGCTTTGTCGCGGCCACCGGGTCGACGCCTCCTTGCGCCGCGCTGACCATTGCGTCGATCCACGCGTGCGCCTCTTCCGGTGTCGCCACCGATGTTGACTTGGACAGGCGGCGCTTGGTCGTCGCGTCGACCCACCGAACCCGCGCCCGGCAGGGATGTTCCCGGCCGGCCCGAACCTCCATATCGGAGGCAAGCGGTACGCCGATCGGTGGCTGACGGTGTGTCGGGCGACGGTCGGCCCGCAGCGTTGACTACAGGGCCGCGCAATGGGGCGCGCGGTGGCTGTCTGCTCTGCGCAGCCGTCGAGAGGGCCGCCCCGATTCATGGGGGGCCATCGAAAAAGAGGTAACCACCTATCTTGAAGCCCCTGAATGAACGAGGTGACTCCCTAGGAAACATCGATGGGAGGCCTTGAAAAGTATCAATGGGGGGCTGGGTGGGTGCCCCCGTGAAAACTTTCGATGGGGGGCATCGAGGATCCCCCTGTTCAGTCACCCCTTGAAAGTATCGATGTTTGTGTCCGCCGCGCTCGTCGTCCTCCACTTCGAACACGACCGCACCGCACCACCTGGTCACGCAGCGCTACAACCGTTGCTCAGAAAGGCTCATTGACAAGCTGGGAAGCGCCTGAAAGTGTCTCGCGTACAACGAAATTCATCCGACGTTTTTTGGTCTGACCATTCAGGGAGATCACGGTGCTGCGGAAGAAACCTCTTGCAATGACACTTGGCATGTCATTGCTCCTGTCCATGGGTGTAGCGGCTGACGCGTCCGCGACCAGCGTCGGCGAGGAGCGCTTCCAGCCGAGCGCCACCTACGATCTGTCGGTGACCGACGCCGAGCGCGACGCGATCCACGCGGAAGTCGAGGCGTTGGCTGGGCGCGTCAACATCGCGCGGGCGGGGGACGGCACCTACGACCCGCTCAGTCTGATCGGGGCGATGCTGGACGGGTCGAGCTACGACTCCATCTCCCGAGGCGGCACGGCCGCGACGGCGTACCCCTTCCCGGTCAGCAACACCGAAGCCAACCAGAACGAGTACGACCGCAAGGTCGCCAAGCTCGCCTGGGTGGTCAAGCTGGCCACCGACCTGGGTTTCCCGGTGGTCGTCCAACGCCAGCCCGACAAGTACGTCTACGCAGAGATCGGTGACCCGGACGCCCCGGAGATGGTCATGGCGTTGAGCCACCTCGACTCGCCGACGGCTTCCGTTTCGCCAGCCCAGCTGGCGCGCTGGCGGGACGCCGATGGCAACCTCGGCACTCCTGGTGCGTACCACTCGCCCTATGTCCAGGACGGCTGGGTCTACGGGGCGGGCCTGCAGGACGACAGCGGCCCGACCCTGGCGACGCTGCTCGCGGCCAAGGCGCTGCTCGAGGCGGGGTTGCCCCTCGACCGACGCATCCGCATCGTCATGGGAATCTACGAAGACGGCGGTCCCGGCACGCCCTCGACGACGAACACCGCCACCTTCCAGTCCATCCCGTACAACTCGAACCCGAGCTTCTACGACAACTGGGCCTACAAGAACCTCAACCGGGAGGAGATCCCGATCGCGGGCTACACCTCCGACTCGCGGTTCCCGGTCATCGTCGGCAACTCCGGATCGGTGACCCCGTCGGTGTCGATGAGCTTGTCCGCAGACAGCACCAAGGCCTTCCGGTTGACGGATGCCACAGCCGGCGTCACCCGGCGCGAAGGCGACCCGACGCTCAAGGACATCGCCTACGGCAGCACCACGCAGATCGCCTCGCGGGCCATTTTCACCCTCGACGTGGCGGGGGCCGGCTCTGCCGAGCGCGACCGATTCGTGTCGGCGATCACCGCTGCCGCGACCACGAAGGGTTGGCTCCCGGCTGCTCCCCGCACCACGCCCAAGGTGCAGACCACGATCACCGGCGACTCGCTCACGCTGGAGATCAACACCGATGTGGCGATGGAGATGCCGACCCCGCAGTACGGCAAGAATGCCATCGTGTGGGGAATGTTCCTCCTCTCCAAGGGACTCGGCGCATTGGGGACCACGGCCGCCGACATGCAATTGAAGAAGGCCGCCGACGGCATCGCCGACCTGTTCTTCCGCGACGGTGTCGAAGGCGAAGCCTATATCGGCAAGTACATGGGCATCCCGGCGAGCCTGTTGCGCAACCCGAGCAACGGCACGCCGAACCTGACCTTTGCCCTCATGGGAGGCATCAATTCAGAGACCCCGACGAGCTTTTACACGGACGCCTCCGGCAGTCTCAGCATGCCGATGTATGTGCGCAGCATGCACGTCACCGCGGCTGATTCCGGCCAGGCAACGGCGGCGGTCACGGCCGCCTTCCAGGCGAAGGGGTTCACCATCGGCAACCTCGGCTCGCCCGTCGGCGCCGGGTTGTACGTTACTCACGACAACCCGCTGACGGCTCTTCAGTTCGGGAGCTACGAAGCCTCGATCGACCGCAATCCGGAGGAGTTCGCGGATCCATATTCCCTCAGGGACGTGGTCTATCCGCAGGGCACGACCGGTGGCACCCTGGCCAGCAGTTTCCGCAATAAGATGACCGCCTTCGGCGCCGTCATCCCGGGTAACGAGCGCTGGTGGCACACGGCCAACGAGCGGATGAAGGTCGACTCGGCAGTGCAGATGACCAAGATCATGGCCGATGGCATGCTGGAGATGGCCCGGTACTCCGGGCCCGCCGGTGCCAAGTTCATGTCGGCAAGCATCCCTGGGCTGAACGCCGACCGGGCGGACCTCGACCTGCTCGACGTCACGATCGGAACCTACAAGGACGCGTCGGCCGCTGTCGGCACGAGCCAGTTGGGCAACCAGGCCCTGCTCGGCGCCACCTCGTTCAACATCCCGATGTGGAACGGGCGCGGCAACTCGGCCCCGACGGCGTCGGCTTTCGCACTGGGGCACGCCCCGGGAGGGGTCTACTTGCCCCTGACCGACACCGAGTACCTGAACAACACGTACGTGGCGCCGATGCGTCTGGAGTTCAAGGTGGAGCGCCCCGACCACATGTCGGACGCGGCTTGGGCGAAGTTCGTCGCCGGCGGCTACGGCGACTTCCAGTTCAACATTCTCGTCGGCGACGCGGTTGTGCCGCTGGCCGTTCCTGCGGGGCAGAGTGCGGACAAGTACTTCTCCTCGCGCATCTCGGCCAACAACCCCGACGCCATCTACCTGTCGGTCAACCTCGCGATCACCGATGCCCCGTACACCGGGGTGCAGGGCGTCCTCGCGGATTCCAAGACGGACCTGTACACGGTCAATCCGACGTACTTGGCCTCAAACCCTGATCCGTTCCCCGGTCGCGGGGCCACCGAACAACGGGGCTTCTTCACCTTCGGTGATGGGCAGAAGAACGCGGAGTTCTCCTCACCCGACGCGGTCTACGTGACAGTCGCCAACGCCGTCACCGATGCGAAGCCGTCGGCGGTCGTGAAGAAGTTGAAGGGCAACAAGAACGAGTTGACCATCACGGTGAAGCAGACCCACATCGACGGCAGCGAGTCTCCTCTGACGACCACGTTCACCATCGACAACAACGCTGCTGGCACTTACACCGTCGGCGATTACAAGGTATACGTCGAAACCAAGGGCAACACCCAGGTGCGGTCGATCTCCATCGTGTGACGCGTGTGAACCGGAAGTTCAGCGCGCGGACGAGAGGGCATGCGCGGTGCAGGGCCCCGGCAAAGTCGTGAGGGTGCCCGGCTTGATGTGGTTGGTGTAGACGCGCCCGTGCTGGTGGTAGCAGGGCGGGCATGACCGGTTCAGATGATCATCGAGGTTCCTACGCCTTATTGATCGTCCGAAGTGAGTCATGCCCGCGCTGCCATCATCGCTGATCTCGTCCTTCTCCGACGCACCGGCTGTCACCGTGCCCGAAGCCGCTGCCGGGCTGCCCGCGGCGTTGGCGGGTCTGCCGGATCCCCGCGCCCGCCGCGGGGTACGGCACCGGCTGACGGTCGTCGTCGCTGCTGACTTGTGTGCCGTGGTGGCCGGCTACCGCTCGTACGCCGCGATCGCCGAGTGGATCGCTGACGTGCCGGCCGCGACCGCTCTCGCGTTGGGCATCACCCCGGACCGGCGCCCGTCCGAGGCGATGATCCGCCGGTTGTTGCAGGCTCTGGACCCGGATCTGCTCACCGCCGCCATCAGCAGCTGGCTCTTGGAGCCCATGTCGACGCTGCCGTCTGCGTGATCGACCGCCATGAGGGCGGAAGCGAGGCACCGGCTGCCGAGGGCATCACACTGCGAACGCTACTAACTCGCGCCGACCTTGGGGCACACATGGGGCACAAGGCACCGTGAAACGTCGTCAAGCAGTGAGCATCCATGGCAGCCTGAGGTGCCGCGTGAGCAGGTGTCCGGAGCCGTTTCCGCTGGTGGCGGGACGAGGGCTCTAAGTTCCGCTTCAACGTATGAGGCCCAGGCCGCATTCGGCCCACAGCGTTCGAGCTCATCAGCAGAGATTTCTTCGACCGCGAAGTCCAACTCCGCCGTAGCGGCAGTGTCCCGGTCAGAGTGCGGCCGGTGTGGGTGCACCCACTCGGTGGGCGGGTTGGAACAGTTCGATGAGGTTGCCGGCGGGGTCGGTGAGCAGGATTTGGCGGCCACCGGGACCAGTAACCACGTCGCTGCGGAACGACAGTCCCGTGCTGTGCAGTCGGTCGATCTCGGCATCCAGGTCGTCGATGATCAGATGGATGCGGTTGCGTCCGGCGTTGGTCGCGTCGTCGGGGGTGGCGCGGGCGCCCGAGCTGGTTGGCCCGGACAGCAGCAGCCGCAACGGGCCGCGCACCACGTCTGCGAAGGCGGGCGCGGCGCTGGTGTTCAGGGTGAAGCCGAGATGGGTGGTGTAGAAGTCCACGGCCGTCTGTACGTCATCAACGAGGTAGCGGACACTGGCGTACTGGTCGGGTGTTGTCACTGCTGAATCTCCTTCAAGGGCGGGCGGCGGTGAGTACGGGCAGCAGGTGTCTGATGCGGGTGTCGATGTCGGCCGCGGTCTGCTGGAAGGCGGGGTAGCTGGCTTGGTCGGTGTCGCCGGCCGTGGCGGGGTCGGAGATGCTCCAGTGCACCCGCCGAGGATGGTCCGGAAAGTCAGGGCAGGCCTCGCGGGCCTTGTCGCACAAGCTGATCACGTAGTCGAACCGGCGGCCGATCACCGTGTCTAAGTGTCGGGGGCGCTGGCCGATGATGTCGATGCCGAACGCTTCGCGCAGCAGCCGTACGGCGTTGGGATGAAGGCGGGGCTTGGGCCGGCTGCCGGCGCTGGCCACCTCGACCTGGCCGCCGGCGCGATGGCGTAGCAGGGCCTCGGCGATCGGTGAGCGCGCGCCGTTGCCAGTGCACACGAACAGCACGCCGACGCGGGGCGAGCGCCGCAGGTCGACCAGTGGTATGCGCGGCGCATGCTCCCGGTGCAGCGCCGGGTGCAGCGCGGAGCCGGATTCGGCCAGCGCATCTGCGCAGCGGTCCAGATCCAGGTGGTAGTAGCTGTCGCGGCCGTCGAAGCTGCTGCGTGTGGCGGTGACCAGCCCGCCGTCACGCAGCAGGCGCAAATGGTAGGAGACCAGGTTCTGCGGCTCACCCATCAGCGTCACCAACTCCCGGACCCGGTAGTCGCTGTCGGCGAGTTCGGTCAGCAGCCGCCACCGCAGCGGATGGGCCGCCAAGCGCACAAACGCCGGGGCGGCTTGATTCGACGACGCCATGACAGCAAGATACATCAAACAGGCTTGATGGAGTAACCACGTGTTGAGGACATGGGTGGTGGCCGAGCCCTAGCCCATGGCGATAGCAGCCAGGCTGGCGGTGTCAAGGTGAGTGCCTAACTGAGTGACTACGGGTGCGAACACGGCCGGACAACCACGGACGACGGCGGACCATTCGCGCAGGTTGGAGGCTCAGCAACGCCAGCTCAACGAAGGGGGAGTCGTTGCCTGGGGGTCAAGGGGTCGTCGGGTCGAATCCGGCCGTCCCGACGCAAGTCACGGGCATGATCCAGAGTATTGGACTTGACCTGGGGACCACGTCGATCTTGAGGGGTCGCTTCATGGTGCACCTTGACCCTGGGGCCACAACTTCGGCAGGCATGCTTGCCGCCTTGTATTGCGATGTCCCGCTCGCAGTGCCCTCGCATGGCCGGACTTGAGTAATTGGGCCGCGCTGATTCATGCCATGCGGCCTTCGCGAGCCCTGATAAGCGCCTGGGTCATCAGCGCTGCGGCAAGAAAGACGGCGGCGAGGATGGCCCAGCCCGCCGCGCCGTGTTCGATGGCGGCGGTGACGACGAGCGGCGCGAGCATGGCGCCGAGTGCTGCGCCGGTCTGGCTGACGCCCTGGTAGGCGCCGGCGTTGGCAGGGTCGGCCAGTTCGAAGGCGAGTGTCCAGCTGCCGGCCTCGGAGAGGATCTCCGCGAGACTGTGCGCGATGGCTGCGAGGACCAGGACGGCCACGGCGATCGCGAGTGAGCCGCAAGCGGCGATGGAGTACAGGGCGCAGGCGAGCGCCAGGAGTGCGCCGGCCTGCGCGATTGCGCGGCCGGAGGAATGCAGGTCGGTTGTTCGGTGTGCCGCCCAGAGCTGCAGGACCGACACGATGGCGGTGTTCGCGGCCAGCAGCACCGCCACGGTCACCGCTGGCGTCTGGGTATGGCCAACGACCCACAGTGGCATCCCGACCGTCAATAATCCGAACTGCATGGATAGGAGCGCGTAGAGGGCAGTGATCGCCAGATAGGTGCGGTCTCGCAGCGGTGAGCGTCGCATTGGCCGACCGGATTGGGTCCGCCGTCTAGGGTCGGTGTCTACGTGGGTCGCCTGGGGCTGCCACCGCGCCCGGACGAGCGTGTAGGCCGCGACGAGCGTCAACGCTCCGGTGGCCAGCATGGCCACCTGGTACGCGGGTCTCGTGTCGATGGCGAGGGCAATCGCCGCCAGCGCGGTCCCCAGGGCGATGAAGACATTCATCACGACCCGCAGCCGGGCCCTCACAGCTAGCCGGTCTGCCGCGGTGAAGGACTCCGCAATCATCGTCGTGAGTGCGGTGCGCTGCATGGCCTGTCCGCAGACCGCGACGCTCGCGACGACGACGAACGCAGCCGGCGTCCGGGCCAACAGGTAAGCAAGCAGCGCTACACCCTGTCCGGCGGTGGCCAGAACCATCACCTGCCGCGCGCCGATCGCCCGGGCAAGGTAGCCGGCGCCCAGTGCCGCTCCGACCCCGAGGCATCCGGCGATGGTCAGCCCGAGCCCGACGGTCGTGGCGGGGAAGCCGGCCACGCGCGTGAAGTACAGCACGCTGACGCTGAAGAACACGCCCTTTGACAGTGAGGACGCGATCGTCGACCAGGTCAGCGCCCGAGCGGTTGGGTCGACCGGGTTCAGGTATGGGGCAAGCCACTCAGTGATGGACGGCCGCCGGACCGTTGCGGGAAGCATGATTGCAGTTGTCGCACTGTCCGGTCCCTTGCCGCCAACGATGTAGCGTTGTGCTTCATGGTCCGCTATGAGTTGGTCGATAACGACTTGGCTGATGTCCGGTTCGCGGTGTCGCCACTCAACGAAGTGGTGCTGTCGCTGCGGGCGTGGCGAGACCCGGGTCGGTATCCCTTGCATTTGCGTTGGGTGCGCTCCGTCAACGAGTCGCGAAGCGCGCTGGACCACGAGACACTGCTGGCCCTGACTGAT
Organism: Micromonospora sp. NPDC005173; assembly: GCF_040608515.1. Taxonomy (NCBI): domain Bacteria; kingdom Bacillati; phylum Actinomycetota; class Actinomycetes; order Micromonosporales; family Micromonosporaceae; genus Micromonospora; species Micromonospora sp. NPDC005173. Next base: position 9,761 of record NZ_JBEXIK010000036.1, on the reverse strand, counting down.
TCGAGACTTTGGACGCCTGACTTCCTCAATCCCCGGCCGTCCTCCCCGCTGACCCACTTCGATGATGAACTGGCGAGGCTGGCCACCATCGACCCGGCCGTGGTCGTCCGCGACCTGCGGGCCGTGCACAGTGCGGGGTCGCTGCCCCGCGCGTTGCGTGGTCCCGTCCCTCGGGTGCTGTCCAGGATCATCGATGCCCTGGCCGGCTACTGGCGGCACTGCTTTGCGCCGCACTGGCCGCGCATGCGGGCGCTACTTGAGGGCGATGTGACGTTCCGCGCGCGGCAGATCTCCCAACACGGACTTGCGGCAATGTTCAACGGGCTCTCGCCTGCAGTCCGGCTCGTCGACGCGACCGTCGAGGTGCGGCTGCGATCCCGTCTGCAATACACGCGGGCGACCAACGGCGGCCTGACCCTCGTGCCGAGCCTCTGGACGCTCAACGCATCGACGCCGGCCTCCGAAGCCGAACCGCCGATGATCATCTATGCGGGGCGTGGGGTGGCGACGCTGTGGGAGCCGCAGCCGTTGGCCGCGCCGGGCGCGTTGGCGGCTCTGCTGGGCGTTGTCCGGGCCGGTCTGCTCGTCGCGTTGGAGACGCCGGCGTCATCCACCGAACTCGCGTCCCGCCTCGGCGTCACGCCAACTGCGGTCAACCAGCACCTGCGCGCGCTGCGCGACGGTGGTCTGCTTGTCGGGGTACGCGACGGCCGGTCCGTGCTCTACCGCCGTTCCCCGCTCGGTGACCGCGTGGTAGCGCCCGACCCTGCCTCCTGGCCGGGGTGAACTGTTTGGCGGGCCGACGATCGCGGTGCCGACAGCGGACGGGCGGCGAGTAACCCCTCGAACAGGGTGGCGATGCCTGCCGTCAGCTCCTGCGAGGTCGTACCCAACGACACCTGGGGTAGGCACCTCGCGGTCATCAAGGGCTTGCGACCAGGGTTAGCGGCGCCGCCGTGGTGGTCGAGGCGGTAACAGCGGCGCGATCTCGGCCCACAGCTCGTCAGAGGCGATCCACGGCGGCTGCTCACCCCTCCTTACGTTCAGACAGGACGATCCTCACGTCCCGAGGACACGCCCAACATCTGGAGATGTTGTCCCAGGGTGTCGCGATTGCTGCGTGAGTATCAGCTGTCCGAGTTCCTGGGTGCATCGGGTGAGCGCGACGTAGAGGCCGTTCCAGCCGCGCGGCTCAGCGGCGATGCCCTGGGGGTCGATGAGTAGCGTCGCGTCCCATTCCAATCCCTTGGACTGGGTTGCGGTGAGCACTGGCACATCACTCAGCACGGCTAGGAGTTCGGCGATGCGGTCCGCGGGGGCGATGACGCCGACCGTGCCACCATGCCACCGTTGCTGCAGCCGTCGCGCAGCTTGGGCGGCGGCGTCGGCAAGCTCGGCGGACGTGATCGTGAGCTCCCAGGGGGCGATGCCGGAGGAGCGTACCGCCCGTGGCGGAGTGTTGTGGCTGCCAGCTTTCGTCAAGACCGGTTCGGTGAGGTCCATAACCTCACGTGGGGTCCGGTAGCAGATGGTCAGTTCCGCGGCGGTCCAGCGGTCTCCGAAAACAGCCTGCACCGCTTGTGCCCAGCTGGTGTGCCGGTGCGCTGCCTCCGCCTGGTCGATGTCGCCGACGGCGGTGATGGATCGACTGGGACAGCGCCGTAGGACCATGTGCCACTGCATCTCGGACAGCTCTTGCGCCTCGTCGATGACGACGTGGCCATACACCCAGCCGCGCTGCCGGCGAGCGCGGTCGGCGACGAACTCGCCCTGTGGTTGCGGGGCGTCGACCTCGCCGAGCAGGTCGGCGAGGGCGTCGAGCAGGGCAATGTCGCTCGATGCCCATGGGGCGGGCTCGGCCGAGACAGCGGTGATCTCCTCCGGGGACAGTTGCGGGGCGAACCGGGCCAGCAGGGTGCGGTCGGTCAGGAGATCACCCAGCAGGGTTTCGGCGTCGAGGGTGGGCCACCATGCCTCGATAAACCGGGCGATGGTGGCGTTCTCGGCGATACGAAGACGGAGTTGATCGATCTCCTCCTCGGAGAACAATCCGTCGATGTCACTGCCGGTGGACGTCCTGCCGGAGTGGTGGTCATGCCGCATGCCCCTGTCGACGCGGGCGAGGATGTCCTCGAAGCCCTCCTCCATCTCGTCCATCAGCGCCTCGCGCTGCTCGACGACGACTTCGGCAAGGAGGTGGTGCAACTGCTCGGCGAACGCTGCGCGGGCGCGGTGGTACGGGCGTCCCTGCACCGCCGAGGCGAGCGCCTGCGCCACCGTTGCGGCTGTGATGACGTAGAACTCGCCCTCCCAGCGCAGCTTCAGCTCGCGTGGCCGGGGGAGCAGCGACGTGACGTAGTTTTCGAGCGCGGGCTGCCAGAGGGCGCGGCCCTTGATTTCGGCGAGAAGCCGGCTCTCGTCGCGGCCCACGCGGACCTCGGTCAGTAGAGTGTCGCAGGTCGCCGAGACGACGGCGGTCTCACCGAGCGCGGGTAGCACCTGGCCGATGTACTGGAGGAACCGCGGTGAGGGGCCGAGGACCAGGACCGCTTGGTCGGCCATCTTTCGGTGGGCGAACAGCAGGTAGGCGACGCGGTGCAGAGCAACCACGGTCTTACCGGTGCCGGGACCGCCCTGAACGATGAGCGGGCCGGTCGCCTCAGCCCGGATGATGTCGTCCTGTTCGCGTTGCAGCGTGGAGATCGCCGTCGACATGCGGCCGGTGCGCCGCTGGTCGAGGGCGGCAAGAAGAGCGCCTTCACCGACGAGTTCCGCCGTTATGGTCCCGTCCAGTGGCTCGTCGTCCACGCCGGCGACGGTCGATCCCGTCGTGCGTATGTGACGGCGCCGTGCCTGACCTTGTGGGTCGACAGCCGTCGCGGTGTAGAACGGCCGAGCTGCGGGAGCGCGCCAATCGACCAGCAGTGGCTCACTGTCCTCGCCATCGTTGCGGAGACCGACACGGCCTACGTGTCGCACGGTGCCATCAAGGCCGTCGAGGCGGCCGAAGACCAACCCTTCCCGTGCTCGCCGTAGCTCTTCGTACTGCTGGCGGAGCATGCGCTGCCGGGCCCGTTCCAACGCGTCCAGGGCCTCTGACGAAAGCTCGACCTGCAGGTGGTCGGCCAGCCTGTCGCGCCGGGCCGTGGCCAAGTCGAGAAACGCCTGTTCCTCGGCGACCGCGGATCGGCGCGCGACGCCCTCTGCGGTAGAGGTCGGCGGTTCGCCGTCCGGTGTTATTTCGCTGACGCCAGCAGTGCCGTTGTTCAGAGCAGACTTCCGGCGCATTCGCAAATCCTTGTATTGGTGTTCCCCTCGGCCCGGACGAGCCGCAGTGCATTCCGGCGGCAAGCATAGGGCTGGTTTCCCTTGTCGGCCAGGAACTCCGCCGGCAGAGATGGGGATCTCAATGCCTTGCAGTTCCGGGTCGCTTGTGGCCTCACCCAATCTTGATTCGCTTATTGACAGTTCGGTCCTTATCTGATCTGCGGGTGGCCCTTCGACCAACCACACGCCCACGATGCGGATCCACGACGACAGCACCATTGGGAGGGGCCGAGACGTTGTTCCAGCCAATGAAGGTGCTCTTCCGCCTTAGGGTCGGATGGGGTGTAGGGCTCGGTGAGTTCGTCTGGACTGGCTGGCATGGGGTGTGCTTGACGATCCGCGGTAACGAGCCCGGTAAACCGAGGGGATCGCAACGGGCGGATGAGGCGGTAAGACACGGCATGGAACGGGTCGTCGGTTCGAATCCGGCCGTCGCGACGCAGGTGAGGGGCCATCTCGAAAGATCGAGACGGCTCCTTTGTCGTACCTGGGTGACTAATTGAGTGACTATGAGCGCTATTCAGAAGGGCTTATCGCCAGGTGCGGTAGATCCCGAGTCCGGTGACGCCCCGTAGTCTCTAAGGAAGTCGGTGAGGTGTCCGCGCCAGCCGGTGTGGAGGGTGTTCCGGTTGGTCACGTTGCGATGACGCACACTCGCCTGCGACGGCTGCTGTTGACGGCGGTTATGCCGTGCCTGCCAGGGTGTTAGGGTCGCGAGATGCCCTCACCCCTTACCAAGCCGTTCCTCGCCGGACGCACTGCGCTGATCGTTGTGGACCTGATGCCGCGTATCGTCGAGCAGGACTTGGGTCCCCACAAGGGCGCCGACGTGGTGGCCCGGGCAAGCCGTCTGGTGACAGCGTTCCGCCGGGCAGGCGGAACCGTGGTGCTGGTCCGGGTGGATCGGCCGGGCGTCGCCGAGCAGCCGCCCGGCAGCGGGTTCGTCCCGGAGATGCAGCCGCAGCCCGGCGACATCGCTGTGGTGAAGCAGACTATCGGCGCGTTCTATGGCACAGGCTTGGCCGACCAGCTGCGGGACTGCGGCGTGAACACAGTGGTCATGGTCGGCATTGCCACGACGATGGGCGTCGAGTCGACCGCGCGCGCTGCGTCCGATCACGGGTTTGAGGTCATCTTCACGGCCGATGCGATGAGCGGCATGACGGCGGCGGAGCATGACCACGCGCTGACGGTGGTCTTGCCGCGGTTCGGCGAAGTCGTCACCACTGACGAGGTGCTCGATCGGCTCAGTTGACGCCTGTCACCCGTACTGCACTGCCGGATTCTCACCTCGCTCGGCGATTCCCACCGGAAGCGGGTGGTGGGTCTACTGTGGTCAAGCACATGGGTGTCACTGCAGGTAACGGTAACCGCCCGGGAATAGATCACTTGGGTGGTGTGGACCGCAGAGATCATCGAAGGGCAGCCGCCGCGTTGCCCGGCCATGACCGGGCTACGCGGCGATCAGGTCGCCGAGTTGGCGAGCGTCGTGTTCGGCTTGCTGGACGGGGTGTCGCAGCCGGTTCGGGGCCGGCGGCGGGTGCTGGGCCTGTACCGGGCCGTCGTGCTGACGCTGTTTCTCATGCGCCGCAACGAGTCCCAGGCCGTGGCCGGCGAGTTGTTCGGCTGCTCGCAGTCCACCGTGTTCCGGATCGTGTGCCGGTTGCGGCCGCTGCTACGCGCGGCCACCGCCGAGGGCGCCGGCCAGGTACGGCTCCAGGCGAAACGATCGGCGGTGCTGGTTGACGGGTTCCTGGCCCCGACCGATAACCGCACCGGCGTGAGCGACCTGTTCTCCGGCAAGCGCCACACCTGCGGGTTGAACATCCAAGCCGTATCGGACCTTGCCGGCCGGCTGGTCGACACCGGCCTACCGGTGCCCGGTGCCCGCCACGACAGCAAAGCCTTGGCCGAGTCCGGCATCGCCGACCGGTGGGCCAGCCACCTCGAACCCGGCGGGCCCCGGCATGCTCGCCGACCTCGGCTACCTGGGCACCGGCGCGATCACCGGCATCCGCAAACCCCGCGGGGCCGACCTGACCGGCGTCCAACGCGCCTGCAACACCGCCATCAACAGCGCCCGCGCGGCGGGGCCATCGCCCACCTGGTCAACTGGAAAGTCCTCGACACCGGCTGGCGCGGACGCCTCACCGACTTCCCCGAAGTACTACACACCGTCACCGGACTCGAAATCTACCGAACCTGGGCTTTCCCGACGACTAGCCTGTCGCCACACCCGACACCGATGTGGCGCGGGGCCTGCTAGGCGCGGGCTTGGCGGCGGAGGCCGAGGGCACCGGCGGTTAGCAGGGCGATGGCCCCGATGACGACCGACCAGAACCACGTGGCGCCGAGAACCTCGGGCTGACCCCAGGCGCCCAGGGCTCTGAGCGACAGCATGGCGATGATCAGTGGGATGAGGAGCACCCCGGCCGCGATGGTCGCCCGGGCATCGACGGCAACCCATAGCAGGAAACCGGCCATCACGACGACGGTGGCCCCCGGTTGCAGGCCGATCGTCACGTCGTAGTCCGTGGGCAGCAGAAACACCGCGACCGGCACGGCGAGCAGCCAGGCCACTGGCCGCCGCGTGCCCGGCGCCGGCCAGAGGATCAACGGCACGATCAACAGCACGGCGAGTGGCAGCGGCCAGAGGGTCGAGTCAGTCATGGCGACTTCGCGGATGAACTCGATCGGCGGATAGTGGCGCTCACCGGTGACGCTGTCTACGCCGACCAAGGCGAGGCCCAAAACGACCAGCGCAGCAGCGAGCGCGCTAAGCGTTGCCAGCAGGCCCAGTACGTATCGCCCGCCGGCTACCGCGACGACCGCCAAGGCGGCGATGACGGTTACCAGTGGATAGATGAGCTCAGACGGGTAATCCACGCCGTCGGTGACGATGCGGGGAAGGACTCTGCCGGTCTCAGCCAGGCTGCCGGCCGTGGCATACACCAGCAGCAGGAGCACAGCCAGGCGCAGCGACCCACGCAAGCCCTGGCTTGTCGAACGTGCGTCGTGCGTCCTGGCACGGGTCTGCAATCCCCGTAGGACCAGCATCGCCCCCTCCCGCGCCGTTGGGCGCTGCTGATCAGGGCCGGCCGCCTCCATGAGCGTGCCGATCATCTCAGCGCCGCGCTCACGCCGGTAGCGCTTCGGGTACGCCCACAGCAGCAGCCGGTACCGCGCCTCAAGTACCTCCTGAGTCATGCCGGTCTCACCGTCCGAACGCGCAGCGCCGGTCGGTCGATCACCACGCGCGCAGCCTGGATCATCCGATCGGCCTCGGCGCGGAGCACGGCAACGCCCTCGTCCGTGAGGTTGTAGTAGCGCCGGGCACGCCCGTTGACCACCTCCTCGTCAGCTACGCGTAGAAGCCCTTCGGCGCTGAGCCGGTCGAGTGCCGCATAGAGGGTGCCAGCCGCCATGCGTACCCGACCGCGCGACAGTTCCTCGGCGCGTTTAATGATCGCGTATCCGTGGAGTGGGCCGTCCATCAGCGCGGCGAGCGCAAAATAGCTCTGTTCGCGGATAGTCATGACATCAGAATATTCAGTCAAGGTGAATACAGCAAGGTTGCGCGGCAGAGTGGGAGCGCCACGCTCGGTCCGCCTCCTCGGCCCGCGGCCCTCAACTGCCGCCACAGCGACATCGGCGGAAGTGACCCCAGTGGACCCAACCGCCCGCAAACGAGCAGGACTGGTACGGCAACTCCGCACGCCCAGTCGAGGCCAGAAGGGTTCGGCCATGACCAAAGACAGCACTTATGATCCATTGCACAACTGGCGTGGTCCGTGGGGCTGTACAGCAAGGCCGGTGCCGTCTGGTCCGAGTTACTCCTGCGCCATGGCGTCCCGGTGGAGCAGTACAACACCCGATCGGCCCTGGAGGACCCCCTGAGGGCGTGCGTCCTCGGATCTTCTTTCAGCAGGTCCCCGAGGGCAAGACCGCCAAGTGCCGCCTGCACCTGGACGTACGCGCCGCACCCGGCCTGCACGGCGACGAGCGGATGGCCGCCCTCGAAGCGGAGTGCGAGCGCCTCGTCGGTCTCGGCGCCACCCGCTTGCGCCGCGACGAGCCGGCGCCTCCTACCAGCGCGGGCTACATCGTGATGGTCGATCCGGAGGGAAGCGAGTTCTGCTTGGACTGAGCGACGGGGAACTTCACCCCGGTGAGGTCTTCGGAGACGGCCCACAGCCGCTGCTGGACGGCTACCTCGTACGACTGCGGGCTGGACGTGACCAGCCGGGGGTGGCCCATGACCTCGTTGCGTCCGCCGGGACCGTAGTACTGGCCGCCGAGCGCGGCGGGGTCGGTGGCGGCGCGCAGGGTCGGCAGCGCGCCCATCGCTGGCGTCTGGGTGATCAGCGGCGCGAGCCAGGTGAGCGGAAGCCGGAGGACCGCGGGGGTGTTGCGGGCGAGCTCGGTGCTGGACATGCCGGGGTGCGCGGCCATCGCGACGGTGGTGCCGTGCGTGGCGAGCCGGCGCTGCAGCTCGTAGGTGAACATCAGGTTGGCCAGCTTGGACTGGCCATAGGCGGCGGCCCGGCTGTACGACCGCTCCCACTGCAGGTCGTCGAAGTGGATCGCGGCCCGGATGCGGTGGCCGGTGCTGCTGACCGTCACCACGCGGGAGCCGGGCACCGGCAGCATCAGGTCCAGCAGCAGCCCGGTGAGCGCGAAGTGGCCGAGGTGGTTGGTGGCGAACTGCATCTCGAAGCCGTCCCGGGTGGTCTGCTTCGGGGTGTACATCACGCCGGCGTTGTTGATCAGCAGGTCGATCCGGTCGAGCCGGGACCGCAGCGCCGCCGCCGCGGTCCGGACGGAGTCGAGCGAGGTCAGGTCCAGCGCCTGCACGGTCACGTCGCCGGTCATGCGGGCCGCGGCCTGCTCGCCCTTCTCGACGTTGCGCACGGCGAGGACGACGGACGCCCCGCGCTCGGCGAGCGCCTTGGCGGTCTCGTACCCCAGTCCGGTGTTGGCCCCGGTCACCACGGCCACCCGTCCGCGCTGGTCCGGAATGTTCGCCGTCGTCCACTTCTCGCTCATGTCAGGCTCCCAACGTAACTAACGTACCAGAGGTATCTTGTGCCGACGACGTTAAAGTACTTTCGGTACGTTGTCAACGTACCGCAGGTACCTAAGTTAGGCTGGTGATCGTGACTTTCCAGCGGGCGCGAACCGAAGAGCAGCGGGAGATCCGCCGACGGGCCATCCTCGACATGGCGTCGGCGATGCTCGACGAGATGCCCGTGGCCGCGGTCACCCTGAACGAGCTCAGCCGCCGGGTAGGCCTGGCGAAGCCGAACGTGCTGCGCTACTTCGAGTCTCGCGAGGCGGTGCTGCTAGAACTGCTGGACCACTTCCTGCAGGAGTGGCTGACGGAACTGGCAGGCGAGTTGGCTGCCGGCATCGACGAAAATCTACCCATGGCCGAGCGGGCGGCAGCGGTGGCCGAGATCCTCAGCCGTTCGCTCTCCGGCCGAGTGGTGCTGTGCGACCTCTTCGGCGCACAGGGCAGCGTCCTGGAACACAACGTCTCCGTCGAGGTCGTAGCACGCTACAAGCGCGCCTCCCTGGACCGCCTGACAACCATGACCGCCCTGATCCAGAAGTACCTGCCGGAGCTGGGCGAGAACGCAACACTGTTCAGCCTGCAAACCATGGTCATGGCCGGCGCGCTGTCGGCGTACAGCACACCCCCACCCAGCCTGCAGGCGGCCTACCAGGCCGAGCCCGACCTGGCCCGCTTCCACCTGGAGCTGAAGGACTACTTGAAGCTGGCCCTGACCGCAACCCTCCTGGGCGTGCTGCCCCGCCGCTGACCTGCGTTGCACTGGACAGGCCAAAACCTCTGCATTTCTCGCGCATCGATGCGGAGTGACCGGGTTCGGCTGGTTGTCGGCGCCGACATGGACCCCGCTCTGGTGTAGCGCCAGTGCTGCGGGCAGCTGTCCCGGGCGTCGAGCTCGATCGGCGTGATGCGGCCGTCGGCAGGACCGCCCAGGAGCCATGCCTCGGTGTCTGGCATCAATGATCACCCACCATTTTGACGACTGCCAGCAGACCGGCTATCGCGGTGATGAGGCTCGCCGACGCGCTGGCGTCCGCCGCGCGCTGGCGGCGACGTCGGGCTGCACGTACTCGAAACGATGACCACCCTGATCCAGTCGGCAGCCGAAGGCCAGCGGATCGAGCTGACGACGGTGGTGGAGCGGCCCGCACCAGTTCCGCTCACTCCGGTCGAGGACTGGAAGGCGTACGACGCATACGGACACTGAACGAGGGTCGGGTGGCGGTCGGCGCTGGCCCGGCGGTGCGGCCCCGCCACGCGTCTACGGCGAGCAGTGTGAGGGCGACCAGCGTGAGCAGCCCGCCGACGAGTGCCAGCGGGCGTGCGCCCGAGGTGGGCAGGAGGGCACCGCCGAGCAGTGATC
>NZ_JBEXIK010000035.1:0-66539 GCF_040608515.1 Micromonospora sp. NPDC005173 | reverse complement strand
CGATGGTCCCAGTGGCGACGCCGCCACCAATACCGCGCTCGAACCAGCCACTACCAGCGCAGACTCCGAACCTGAAAGTGCGGCTGGAGTACTAGGCGAGGAGCGAGGTTGATCGTCTGCGGGATCGTGCGCTTGGAGTACGCCTGGTCGGCTCAGGTAGAGGCGGCGGAGGAACTTCTCGCCGTAGGGATCGTCAGGTAACGGAGGGTGGCGCTGGTCGTCAATCCACGTTCGCAGCCGTCGGTTACCTCGTGCCATTCCGCTGGGTTCTGTCTTCCGGTCGATTTCGTCGTAGAAGTGCTCGCGGTCTTCGATCTGTCTGGACAAGGCCATCCGGCGCCAGAACGGTGAGGAGATTACGGTGAGGATGTTGACGACCTCGGGGTACTGGGCAGCGTATACGTAGGACGACGGTAAGGACTTTGCTTGCTCCCGTGCGAACAGGCGTTTCATGCGATCGTTGTGAGGTGCCAGTGCCAATGGGTCCCGAGAATCCCAGTGTTCGATCTCGCAGGCGTCCAGGTAGTAGAAGCTGACTCGTGCATGACCGAGCCGGCGGATGAGCCGCCGGAGCCGGACCTGCGCCCGGGTGATCTCGGGAAAGTCGGAGACGACGAGCTGGTCGTGGGGATGCCAGACACCCCGCCCGACCCATAGCTGATGGCGGATGCAGACGTTGTAATCGCACTTGGCCCAGATAGTGACCTGGCCGGTGATGCCCTTGGCGGCCGCGCAGAGTCGGCAACATGGGCGTTGTCGGTTGGGTTGGCCGGCTACGGTCTGTCCGACGAATGTCCGCGCTTCTCGCTCCGGTATCCACAGCCTCATTTCTGGCAGCGCGTGAGCTAAACTCGCAGCGGCAAATCCGCTCACCGCCGAAAGGGAGTCGAGTGAAATGAGATGACTTCGCCGCCTATCGTGGCGGCTGGTCATTGTCAAGTGGTCGACGAGGTGATACCGGGATAAATGGTTGCTGGCTGCCAGCCTGCCGATGTACGACTCGATCGTCTCGTCCTGCACGGGAGGGACCCGTCGGGGCAGTCGCCGAAGCCTTCCCCGAATCCAGCTGTCGGTAGCCTGAGTCATCGCCGTGAGCTCTTGCGGCGGGCTGACGATTCGGCGGCGTGGTCGATTCGAACCCTGTCCATCGCGGCCTCCGTTATGGCTTCGGTTCCGTCGAGGATGGCGCGGATTGCCGCAGCGCGGATGAGGTGGGACAGGCTCCCGATCATGCCTCCTGTGCGGTGGTGGAGGTACTTGGCCAGCCTGGTCAGCGAGCCGGGCTGGTGGTGGTGCAGCCGCAGCGCGCTCTCCATGCCGGCGACCAACCGCTTCCACTCGGCGTGGTAGGGAAATGGCCCGGTGTTGACGAGAACGCAGCGTCCGGCGAGCTGTCTGCCGCGAACCCCCGTGAACATCCCGGATCGTTCGATGTCGATGCCGGCGTAGATGAACGTCGCGGGCAGGTGCTCGGTGAGGTACTTCATGTGGTCGGAATGGTCCTCGCCGACCGTGGTCGCCATGTTGATGTTGTGCAACTCATCGACAATGACGACCTCGCATCGGACGTCGATCAGGACCTGGCAGACGGCGTCAGCGATGTCGGTTGCGTTGGACCGGGAGGGAATCGCGGGCAGGCCGAGGAACCGCGCGAACTCCATCGCCAGTTTCCGTGGCGAGCCCTTCGGTGGAGCGGTCACATAGACCACGGGAATCCGCTCGGAGCCGGGGAACCGGGCCCGGGCGCGCAGCTCGTGGAGCCGGCCCAGCTGTTTGATCGCGGTCGTCTTGCCGGTTGCCGCCGCACCAGAGACGATCAACCCCCGACGAGCGCCCTTTTCCCGCTGGTTCATCAGCGTCAGCAGCCGACCCTCATTGTTGATCTCCCGAATCGCGGACGTCGTGACCACGACGAGTTCGGCGTGGTGCGCGACCCGCGCCTCGTCATAGACGATGCGCTCGTGCTCGGTCAGCGCCGACCAGTCGTTGTCCGGCAGCAGCGCGAAGTCGATCGGGTCGGCCTCGACGAACCGGTGCCAGCCTTCCACCGTGGTGGTGGGTTGCAGCCGATCCTCCAGTTGGTTGACTTCGGTCAAAATCGCCATTTCTCGGCCTCCTTACGTGCGTCGAACACCGGCAGCGGGACCACCTTCGCCAGCGGTTCCAGTGAGCTGTCCCCCTCCGCGGCGACATCCGACGCCTCGTCGACCTCGTCCTGCGGGGCCGGTTCCGGGCGGGGACCCGAGGGCGCGTTCGTGGCGCGGGTTCTTCCGGCGACTCGCCGATCCCGCTTGCCGGCCTTAGCTTCCTGCTCTGGCCCTTGCTCCGCCCGGTCCAGCAACTGTGCTGTGGCGTGAGCGATCTCCGCCTCTGTCGCCTTGTCCTGCCCGCGTTGTCGAAGGATGCTGCGGGCGTGTTGCCAGGCCAATTCCCCAAAAGGTGTCGGGGTGCCGCGCAGATGTTTCCACGGGACTGTGATCCAGCCGCCGTGATGGTGGTTTCGGACCCAGATCCGGGTGACGTCGTACGGGTCGAAGTGGACCTCCCACCGCCCCTTCTTCGCGATGACACCAGAGTGCTGGCGGCGGTAGTCGTTGAGCGCCCTGTCGTCGTAGGTGCGTCGGTTGAGTTTGATCCCGGAGCGGGTGATGGCGTTCCATGACACGGGAAGTAGTTCCACGTAGTCATCGGCGCTCAACGGGACAGGCACAAACCCGGCGACCTCGACCAGCGCGGCGTACTGCTCGTTGGGCGTCAAGGCCTTGTCCGGGGTCAGCGGATGCCGAAGTCCGTCGTGGGGTCTGTTTTGCCAGACCGTCACGATCCACTCGTCCAGCAGCGCCTGCAGTTCAACGATCGACCACACCGCGTTCTGGTCGGCGTTCTCGCCGCGCTGCTCGACACTGCGCCCGACGTAGCCGGCGACGTACTGCGCGAATAGAGTGTCCAGGGAGTCGAAGCTGCGCTCGACGACACCTTTCTCCCACGGTGAGCCCTTGTGCGTGGGCTGGAAGTTGATCCCGATGGCCCTGCACGCCGTTCGGAACGTCTGCGAGATGTAGGCATTGCCGTGATCGCAGACGATCGTCTCAGGAACGATCACCGGCCGGCCGGCCGCATGAGCCAAGCGCTCGTCCAGCGCGGTAAGGCGGCGATGCGGCAGCACCGAGCGTGACATGCGCACTGCGTCCGCCCAACCAGGACGCATCGGCTCAGGAGTCAGCGCTCGAGCCAGCAACACCGCCGCGTCTGCGGCTTTGGTCGTGGGTCGCAGCACCGCCGCTGGGATGCCTCGTGTCGCGAGGTCCACCATCCACGTCAGCTCCGCCCGGTCGACGACTCCGGTGTCCAGTACCACTCGGACATCGATCGGAGTGGAGTCAATCTGCATCCACTGGCCGGGGCGAACGGCGGACACCGAGCCAAACGGGCCCTCAGGGGCCTTGGCCTGCGATCGGCGGGTCTTGGCCGAGCCGAACGTGTACTTGCCCTGCGAAAGCCTCTTAACCAGGCGGTAAAAGGTCGCGGACGACGGCAGATCGGGGGCGGACGAACCGTGCTCGGCGGCAAGGATCTGCGTAACCCGGCGCCGCAGCCGCGTCACCGTTCCCGTCGAGCGGTTGGTCTCCTCGGCGATCGCCTGCACGGTCGCGGCGACAACCCGTTCGTCAACCCTACCGGTCGGGCCGCCTGGTCGAGCCAGGCGCTGATCGACCAGCCCCCACAGCCCCTGCTTCTCGTAGGCAGAACGGAGCCGCTTGACCTTGGCGAAGCTGACGCTGTGGCCAGCCGCTTGCAGCTCGGTCAGCTTGGTTAGCTCCCGCTGACGCAACGAGTGCCGCCGCGGATCGTATTCAGGCTTGGGTGCCGACTCTGGTTTAGCCTCCGGCGCCACGCCCGTCAGTAGCTCAATAATGTGCCGTTCCCACCAGCGTGCCTGCTCCACCGTGGGGCCGGGCAAGCCGTCCAATAGACCGGAGGGCGGGAGCGGAGCGGGACCGCGTGGCGAGGAGATCCACTCCAGGTCGCGGCTGGCAAGAACCTCGGTCAGCGGCATCCTCGTCTCCGTCCCGACGACGTCCACCAGCCGTGCTCCGGTACCCGATACGGACGCCACCGTGTACAGCGCACCACCCAGCCGAACTTCCTCGCCAGCCCCCAATATCCGTGGTCGAGACACGGTCACGCTTCCTCACCGCCAGTGCGGACCACCGACCCGGCCGACAGGGGCGCAGCGGCCAAATCGGTTCGAAGTACCTGCCGCCACAGCAGGTGAAACAGCGTGGGCAAGACGGCGATCGAATCCCCCGCGCGACGAGCGCCTTCCATGAGCGGAGCACCCCCAGCGAACACCCGCCTGAGGTCGGCCGCCCGGGCCGGATGCAGGCACCGAGGATGGCGGTAGCCAGAAAGCCACCGCAAGTTCTCCCTCAGTACCCCGTCCATCTCGCCGACCCGGCGAAACGTCCAGCCGACGGCCTCACATGCTTGGGCAGTGATATCAAAGGCTTCCGCATCCTCAGGCTCGATCCGATCGTCCGGCCGTACGTCGATCACCACTGCCGTCCCATCGCCCAGCCGCACGAAATAGTCCGGGGTGTGCGTACGGGTCTCACCATCGTGCTGCCAGATAAGTCGGATGGGTCGCGAGGCCAGCGCCACCACTGCTGCATCGAAGTCCAATGCCATGACATGATCCCGCTCCAACCACGACTGATAGCCGACGTGAGCCGACGTCGTCGCCAACCACCACAACCCCGAGAAGCTTTTCTTCCCGCGGTAGGAAGCCAAACTGCGGATCGGAAGGGCAGCCTCAAAGGACTGATTCCAGCACTGGATTAATGGCTCCTGGAATTCTCGGCCGCCAGAGTCGATGAAATTGACGTCGAAACGTTCGGGCGCGTAAAGGCGCTTGTCAGAGGTGGCGGTAGTCGCTGGCCCATGCCCCGACCTCCATCCTCTCAAGCGCCTCGGCGGACCGGCAATGTCAGACTTCGTGGACCCTCGGTCGGCGCTCATCCTCGTGAGACCGGCCGCAGACGGTGAGGGGTTGCTCGCTGCAACCCAGCTCTGTCATGCCCGGGCTGCCGCCTCAAGTCGAAATCTTCCTGGTCAGATGGGTGCGCAATCAAGAGCCTCGCAACAAACCTGCGCTTTGAGGGGTGGGTCTCAGGGTTGCGGACGCATGGGCTACACGTTGGCCCAAGTCCAAGGCCGGACCCTCCGCCGCCAAGCCACCGTACGGGACGATGACGCCCTACCGCGGCCAACTCGACGGCCACGTTGAAGGCATTGCGACACTGAGCCTTTCCGAGTAACGGTGTAGGGACTCGGGGTAGCTGGCGCGGTCGGTGGTCCGGACGCGCCCGGATCCGTTGCGGTGCAACGAGAAAACGCAGAACCCCGGTATGAAGGTGGTCCTTCCCGGGATCACCGTCATCGAGGTTCTGCGTCGCTATGAGTGTCACATACACCGCCGTCCTGCCCGTACGCGCGGCGACCGTGTCGTTCCTGTCCGGCCTTCTGCACGCGCAACGGCAACGGCTCGGTACCCGAGCCGGGACCCGGTCGTTGGGCTGCTTCAAGCAGGCCGTCCTGGTGATCCGCTGGTTGATCGACGGCACCCGCGTCTCACAACTGGTCGCCGACAACAAGATCAGCCGGTCGACCGGGTACGCGTACCTGCATGAGGGCATCACCGTGCTCGCCGCCCAAGCGCCTGACCTGCACTCGGTGTTGCTGGCCGCGAAGATGGCCGGTTACGCCCACGTCAACATTGACGGCACGCTGATCGAGACGGACCGGTGCCGCACCCCCGGGCCGACGCCCGGGGTGGATCTGTGGTGGTCGGGCAAGCACGACAACCACGGCGGGAACGTGCAGGTCATCACCGCTCCGGACGGGTGGCCGCTGTGGACCTCGCCGGTACGTCCCGGCCGTGAACACGACACCACCGCGCTGCGCGAGCATGGCATCCTGCCGCTGCTGAGCACCTGGACCGACGGCGATCTACGGGTCCTCGGTGATCTCGGCTACGAAGGCGAAGCCGACACGATCACGGTGGCGTTCAAGAAGCCGCGCAACGAGGCCTGCACCGACGTGCAGCAGCAGTTCAACAAGGCCCACAACGCGGTCCGTGCCATCGGCGAACGCGGAAACTCCCTGCTCAAGACCACCTTCAAAGCACTACGCAACGTCAGCCTGTGTCCCTGGAGCATCGGCCGGATCACCGCTGCCGCCTTGGTCCTACTCCACATCGACCACGGCCGCACGACATGATCACCGAACGCCACCAACCGTTACTCGGAAAGGCTCATTCACGATAAGGTTGCTTCTCGTGAATGAGATTGCGACGCGGGGGAGTGCCGAAAGCGTTGACGCGATCGATCCGAACGAGCACCTTTCGGAGTCGGCCCGGCGCCGGATCCGCGAGTCCGTGCCGGCATCCACGAGGCGAGCCTACGCGGGCGACTGGAGTCGGTTCACCCTTTGGTGCATCGACAACCAGCGATCATATCTGCCAGCCACCGCCGCGACCCTGGCCGAGTATGTCTCACATCTGGCCGACGAGGACAAGGCGTCGTCCACGATCGAGCGCGCCATGGCGGCCATCACCGTCGCTCACGCCACCGCTGACCTCCCGCCACCCAACACCAGAGCGGCGCGGGCTGCCCTGCGCCGGCACCGCGCCGAACTCGCCTCGGCCGGCCGGGGATTGCGCAAGGCCAAGGCCGTGACCATCACAACGCTGAGGGCGATGGTCGACACCCTCGACATCGCCACCATCGCGGGGGTGCGCGACCGCGCCCTCATCGTGGTCGGCTTCGCGTTGGGCGCCCGACGCAGCGAACTCGCGGCGCTCAACATCGCCGACCTCGCTTTCACCGACGACGGCCTGCAGGTCACCATCCGCCGCTCCAAGACCGACAAGGAGTCCCGGGGTCGCACCACCGCCCTTCCCTACACGTCCCGGCCGGCCACCTGCCCTGTGCGCACCATGCAGGCATGGCTGGACGCCCTGGCCGCCCGCAGGGAGACGTCCGGACCGGTGTTTCGACGCATCGACCGGCACGGGAACCTCGGCCGGGCACCGCACGGCCGCGGAGAAAGCAGCGGCCGCATCACCGGCCAAGCCGTCGCGATCATCGTCCGCCGCACCGCACTACGCGCTGGCCTGGATGCCGCCTCCGCCTTCTCCGGACACTCCCTGCGCCGCGGGTTCGCTACCGAAACCCACCGCCAAGGCAAGAACCCGCTGCGAATCGCCCGGCATGGCGGGTGGAAGGACGGCTCCGCCACCCTGGCCGGCTACATCGAGGACGCCGACCAGTGGGAGGACAACGCCCTTACCGACGTCGGCCTCTGACCGGCCGCAGACGTCCACCGGCCGGAGATGGCGACGACGGGCAAGTGCTACCAACATTGGCACGTACGCCGGCAGTTCGGTGCGGGGGACGAGCCGCCTCGAGGCGGGGGTCTTCATCGACGCCGCCTCGCAGTGCAAAATGGAAGCGACAGAGGTCCTGCGGGGGCATCCCGCCTTTCGGCGGCACGGAGCGAGGCTCACCGTAGACGTGAGGAGACCGGCGTGGTTCGTGATGCGGATCAGGCTGTCACCGCGCTAGCGGCGCCGCGCATGGCTGGTGCAGTCGCGGTGGACCTCGCCGCGGATGTGCGATGGGAAGGTCGGACACCCGAATTCCTCCGCGTGAGCCTGCTCGTTCCTGACGACCAGGATGTCGTGACCGTACCCACCGGTACACCCGTCGGCACCGCCCTGGAACTGATGCGCCAGCACGATTTCGACCAGTTGCCCGTGATGACGGTGCACGGCCACGTCGTGGGCGTGTTCACCTACCGGTCGTTCAGCCAAGGGGTGCGGCATGTTCGGGCACAAGATGATCCACTGATGACGCCGGTTGAGGACCTGGTGGAGGATCTGACATTCGTCCGAGCCGCCGACGAGATGAGTTCCGTCCTGGGATACATCGAGGTCGACAGGGCCATTCTGGTCGGCGATGAGGATCGCCTCTTGGCGGTGGTGACAGCCGCGGATGTCAACGCATTTCTGTGGCGCAGGACTCGTCCGTTCGTGCTCCTGCAGGACATCGAGCTCGCCGTGCGGGACTTGATGCGATCATCCTGCACCGATGAGGACCTGGCGAATGCCGTTTCGTCGGCACTACCGGCCACAGACAGCGAGCGAGCCGCACGGCTGGAGGACTTGACCCTTGCGCAGCTGTTCACGGTCTTGCTGCACGGGTCGAGCTTCGGCAGGTTCTTCAGGACCCGGTTCGGCAACAATCGGAACTTGGTACGCACAACCCTCGAACCAGTCCGCGAAATTAGAAACAAAGTGTTCCATTTTCGGGACGAGTTGTCCGCCGAGGACCTGCAGTGCCTGCTCAATGCGGCGTCCTGGCTCCGCCGCAAGGTGTTGATAAGGGGCGGTGCGCGATGAAGCCGTTGCTCGGCCGTCAACGGGAGTTGCTGAATCGCCTCAAGAGCCCTCTGCGGCCAAGGCAAGCAGTGGTTCCCTCGGTCCCCGGATCCGGGGACCGCAAGGCCATCGCGGCCTACCTCGCCGAGATGCCTTCAGGGTCTCTCGGCCTGGTCCTGTGCGCTTCCCGGTTCATGGTCGAGCAGTGGGCCGATAGATTGCGGGCCGAGGATATTGCGGTCACCGTCCTGGATTCCGCGACAGCCGCGCTCCGGCTGCTCGAGGAGAAACCCGAGCAGCGCAGCCGAGTCCTGGTGGCTACCTACATGAGGGCTACGCACGGACCCACCTGTCTCGCCCTGTCCGAGGCGAACCTCGACGTCGTGGTGCATGACGAACCGATGCGGGACATTTCGAAGCAGGTCGAACGACTGCACTCCCGAGCCCACCACGTCATCGCGCTCGTCGATCCGCTGTCATCGGGTTTCTGGTCCGAGTGGCCATCGCTTGCCACCATCACGGTCGCAGACGTCAATCGGGAGGCCGGCCGCACCGTCTTCGTCGACGTTCCGTACGAGTGGAGCGCCAAGGAACGCCGACTTCGGCGTGAGGCACTCCGCCTGTTGTCGGATTACGCGGCACGCCGTGGTACCCCATCGCTGGTGCCCGCCAGCAGTCGGGCAGAGCTTCATGCCCGACTGTTGACCGTTGCCTCCAACGCGGCGCCCGAGCTCAGCGCCGCTGAAGGGATGAGTTCATCACGGGATGAAGGCCTCTCCGTCAAAGCGTGGAGACTCCTGGATCAGATCGAGGGTTCACGCGATCGTGACCCTGGTCTAGAAGCCCTAGGCACGATCCTCGAGCAACACCTTGGACATGGGGTTTCCTGCTTCATCCTCGCGTCCACCGCGGTCGACGCCAGGTATGTGGCCGACCACCTCGCCGGTGCCGGACGGGAGCCGCGCGCGGTCGTTACCGCGGCGGATTCGCTCGCCAAGCGGCGGTCCAGCCTGCAATCGGCCGGCCCGGGAGAGGTCGTCGTCGCGACCTACGCCGCCTGCGCGTTCTTCGAAGAATGGCCCGCCGACTCCATCGTGATTTCGTGGTCCTCTGGTGACGACGACCGGGGACTTCGGGACGTTCTTGCCACATTGGATGAGGCATCCGGAGTGACGGTCTTCCGGCTCACCGCCCAGAGCCACGGTAGCCCCGGGTTGACATATTGATTTCCTCAGACGTAGGGCGCGCCGCCGCTGATGTTGTCCCCGACGGATCACGACGACGTAGCCTCAGGCTAGGCGCGGGCTACGACAGTTCGCGTTGCTTTCAGTTCAATGGGAGTTGCCGTCACCCATGACAACTGAGCGCGCCTAGACAGAGGTCTCCGGTGCTGGTAGATCGCCGACCACCTGCGCTCCGAGCTGGCGATCGACGCCCTTGACATGGCCCGCTGGCGACGCCGCCCCTCAGGGTCGGACCGTGGTGCACTCCGACTACGCACGACCATTGGGTAGGGCGGCGGCAGGTGGTGCCGCCGCAATGTGGGGTGAAACGCCGGCCCGAGCTTGCAGCGGTACTTGCTGCGATGTGGGTGAGGTCAAGTGCGACGGCTACCGGCAGCTGTGTCGGTTCGCCGACCGCTCTCCTGGCGCGATGTAGGCGACCAAGGATGCCGGAGCCCCCTGGTGGCCACCCACGAGCAGATCCGTGTGGTCGAGATCAGGTCTCAGCGTCCTGGTTCCCCGACGAGCCGTCACGGCCGGAGTCCGTCGGTGGTTTGGGCGGTGGATACGTCTTGCCGTCCTCCTTGGGTTGCCACCCCCGCGTTCCGCTACGGTCGGGGCGTGGGGCCTGCGGTGCCGGGCGGGTTCGTCTTGGATTGGCCGTCATGATTCTCCTTCCGCTCCTTTCGGTAGCTCCTCGGGTGCGTCGCGGCCGGCGAAGAACTCGATCGAGACGATCTCACTGCCCCGCAGCCATATCCCGAGATTGGTCTCCAGCGGCTGGTCGAACCACCCGTCACGGGTCGACCATTGTTCCTCTAGGTACAGGTCGCCATTAGCGGCGTCGGAGGATGCGAACGACTGCGTCCCGTACCGACCGAGCACGATGGTGCCGTCCTTAAGCCGCACCCGTACATAAGCCGGGAAGCCCTGCCGGAACACCCAATTCCACGCCTCGGCGGTCCGTACGGACGACGACACACCCACAAGCACCAGCAACCGATGCAGCCAGGGCGGTCGGGTCCGCTCGGATAGCGCCGCGAACGCGGCACCCAGCGCCACCGGTACGGCGAACAGCACCACCAGCAGCCAGGCGACGATCTCGCCCATCCGGCTGCCCGGACCGGCGTTCACGATGCGGCGCCCCAGCTCCAGGGTCCACGGCAGGGCCAGCAGGTGCACCACGACACCGGCGCCGGCGGTGCTGGCCACGAACGCCCGTTCGCTCAACGCGGGGCCGCGCACACCCCGGCCGTACGCCCCGGTCAACAAGTAGCCAGGCAACAGCAGCAGGACTGTGGCGCCGATGCCGCTGAGAAGGAACGACAGCACGGCCTCGGGGATACCGGTCAGCCGCAAGGCACCACCCCTCACGCATCGGAACCATGGCACTTGCCACCTTCGATCGCTGGCTACCATCATGACAGCGGTGGTCGGCCGTCCGCGAGCGCGAAAGGCGGCAATAGTGATGCTCGACCTGAACGTCACCGCCTGGACCGACGACCTGCACTGGCAATGGCGGCTGCACGACCCGGCCGGCAACGTCCTCGCGGCAGCCACCGTCACTCTCGATGACACCGACTCGGAGTACGGCGGCTTCGTCGACCTGCGTACCTACCTGCGGGCCCGCGCCGCCTCCGACGACCGCGTTGCTAGCGAGGCCGCGTTGCTCGGACGGGTCAGCCGCTGGGTCGGGTCCGCCGTGCTGGGCCGGGTCGGTCCGGCCCTCGTCGAAGCGGCCTCCGAGCACGGGCCGGTCGTCCGTCTGCGCGTCCCGCCCGTCGCGGCGGCGCTGCTGGACCGACCCCTGGAATTGGCAGAAGTCGCCGGCCGGTCGCTCGCCGAGCACGGCGTCGTGCTAATCCGCACCCTGACCGGCGTGCCGCCCGACTCGGTACGGCTGGTGCCCGGGCCGATTCGGATGCTCGCCGCGTTCAGCCTGCCCGTTGACGCCGACCCTCTCGCGCTGCGCGCTGAGCGGATGCGGCTGGCCGATGCGGTGGAGACGGCCCGCGACTGCGGCGCCGCGGTTGAGCTGCACATGCTGCAGTACGGCGTCACCCGTACGGCGCTGGCCGCGCTGCTGGCCGATCCGGCGGGCTGGGATGTCGTGCACTACGCCGGTCACGGCGTCGCGGGCATGCTGACTCTGGAGGACGATGCCGGCGACACTGACCCCGTGGACGCCGAGATGCTCGCCGAGCTGCTTCAGCCGACTGCCGCCCGACTGAAACTGGTCGTCCTGTCCGCGTGCGAGTCGGGCGCGGAGGTTGTTAACGAGGCCCTCGAACGGCTCAGCCACGATGACAACCTCATCGAACAGCCGACGAGCGGCGGGCTGGTCGAACCCGAGCAGGGCGACGGGCCGACAGGGCCTAGCCGGTTGCCGGGGCTGGCCCGGACCATCACGCAGCGGTACGGCTGCGCGGTCCTGGCCATGCGCTATCCGGTGAGCGACCGGTTCGGCATTGCGTTCACCGCCATCCTGTACCGCGCGCTGCTGTGTGATGGGGAGCCCCTCCCAGCCGCGTTCCGGGCGGCCCTGTCCAACGCCGTGCCGGACGGCGTGCCCTTGGACGCGGTCGCCCCGTCCCTGCACGGCGCCCCGGCGGTCGAACTGCGGCTCGTCGTGACGCCCGCCGGCGCATCGTCGGACTGCGAGAGGAGCCCGTTGCCCGCGCTCCCGCCAGCGGCCGACAACATGGTCGGCCGGGTCACGACGCTGGCCCGCGCCTTGGCGGCCCTAACCCCGGACGCCGATCATGGTGGGGTGGTGTTTTTCGGGCCACCTGGTATCGGCAAAACCGCGTGTGCGCTGGAGGTCGCACACCTCACCCGGTCCTGGTTCGAGGAGGTCGAGTGGTACCAGGTGCCGGACGACGCCGTCGGTGCGGCAGGACTGCTGCACCGGCTGGAGGGGAACCCGGGCCCGGACCTCGGTCGTCGCCTGCTGGTGCTGGACGGCGTGGACACATTGTTGAAGGGCGCAATGGCCGCCCGCTGGCAGCTCCTTCTAACCGACCGGTCGACCGGGACTGACCGGCTGGTTGTTACCGCCCGGTATGACTCTCCGACGCTGCCCTCCCAGCTGCGCCGCGAACCCCTGCCGCCGCTTAGCTGGTCTGAGTCGGTGCTCCTCGCCCGAGACTCCGCCGTAGTCGGCCCCATTCTGCGAGGGGCGCGGGCCAACGTGTCACCGGCCGTCCGGGACGGCGTGCTACGGCTGCTGCGGGTGGCCGATGGCATTCCCCTCCTACTGCGCCAGCTGGATGCGGTCGTCGGCCAGAAAACATTTCCCGACCTGCTCGGTCCGCAGGAACCGTGGAGCGACGACGGCTCGGTGTTTGTCGAGTTGCAGCACTGCGACGACGACATTAGAGCGTATCTCGCGGACATGGTGGACTGGTTGGAGGCAATGCTGCCGCGGTTGACCCGCACCGAGAACGCCACGCTGGTGTTTCTGTGTGCGGTCGAGGAGGCCGACCGGCGCCTCGACGTGCTCAACCAGCTCTGGCCACAGGTCGCTCGGCTGGTCGCCCATAACGAGGACGAGTCCGATCTCGACCTGTCCGAGTTGGCTCGGCGGCTGCGGGCAACGGGCCTGCTCGAGGTCGTCCGGCCGGCCGATGGCTCGCCAGAGACGTACCGCATCCCGCTGTTAGTGTCCTGGGCGTGGCGGCGCGAGACGCACGCCGCTGCTCGTCAACTGTACGACAGGCTGCTGGCCGACTTCTGGGTGCGGCAAGCGCAGAGCGCTGAGCGGGACGAGGAGGAGGGGCTCAGCTACCTCGTCCGAGACGCTGGGATGAGCGGCGCCCGCTACCTGGCGCGGCTAGGCGAGTACGAGGCCGCGGCGCGTGTGCTGCACAACGCGTTTGGGCGCGGCACCGGCAGTGCCGAGGAGGCCGGCAGCTTCCTTCGGTTGCTCGATTCCCTACAAACGCGGGCACGTGGCACTGACGCCGAGTCGACGGTCGTGATCGCGCTCGCCGTGGCGCTGCAGATGGCGCCCCCCGACGTGGCGTTGCCCCGGTTCCAGGCCTTGCTCGCGGCACCCCTCGCGCCGATGTCTACCGTCGATGTGGCCGCCAGCTATGTATCTCTGCTGGAGCGCCTAGGTCGCTACCCAGAGGCGCAGGCCGCGTTCGACCGGTATCTGGCTGACGAGATGACCAATTCTGACTCGGCGTGGCGTCAGGTGCACCTGGAGGTGCTCCGGCTGGAAGTCCTTGTGCACACCTCGCCGGGAGCGGTGCTGCTGGAGACCGCTCGCGAGCTGGTGGTCCGGCTCGAATCCCTCCGATCGCAGTCTGATCCCGACTACATCGCGTTTAACATTTTGGAACGACTGCTCGACGCCGGGCGCCGCGCCGCGAAGGACCTGGGGGACTGGTCCGCCGCGATCGAGTTCAACGCCCAGCGCGTAGCCAGCAAGCACCGCCGTGGCGGGTCCCCGGTGGAGCTGGCCCGTGCGCGGGGCAACGATACAGCCCCTCTAGTCGCCCTCGGTCGGCTCGACGAGGCGGAGCGGCTCGTTGTCGACGTCAAGCGGGTGTACGAGGAGCACCAGCTGCACGCCGACGTGGGCCAGCAGTTGAGCGACCTCGCGGTGATTGAGGCGCGCCGGGGTCGTTACGCCTCCGGCAGGGACCTGGAGGTCGAGGCGCTGCGGCACAAGTACCTCGCGCCGCGACCCGAAGAGTTGGTGGTCAGTCACCGCAACTATGGCTTCTGTGCCCACGTCACCGGCCAGGATGAAGCCGGACTTGCGCACGGATTGGCGGCCGCAACCCTCTCCGTGGCCATCGGCTCGGGCCGGCTTGCCGAGGTGGTTGACAGGCTCGCCAACCAGGCCGCCGGCTTTCCCGCCGGTACGGCGCCGCTGCCCCGGACCGAAGACGATCTTGTTCGCCTGGTGGAGGCGCTGCCCGGGGTTCGGCTCGCAGCGCTGCTGCGCTCCCTGCCGGCCTCGGACACGGCCTTTCAGGCGGCCTGTCGGCTGTTGGAAAGCGCGGCAGAAGCCGCTTGCGGCAAGGCGCGGGAAGGCGCGGCGGACTTTCGGCCCTTGGCGAAGCTCGCGCAGTTGGCACAGGTTGATCCGCAGGCGGCTCTCGCGTTCGACGCCGTAGTCACCGTCCTCGAATACTTCGAACGCACCGAATACCTCGGTGACGCGCTGCGCCGCCTGATGATCGACGATTCGCCAGTGCCGCTCACGCTGGGAACGTTCGGCGCGGACCGGCTGGTCGTCCTCGACGTCCTCGCCACCTGTCGGCAGTCGGCAGCCCCTCACCTCGACCCCTGGCCGAACCGATCCTCGGTCAAGGCACTGGCGGATCAGCTCGACACGATCCTCGGTGGACAGGTGACCGAGTTCGCCAACCGGATCGCCGGCTTCGATCCGCTCGCTCAACTCGCCGCCCGTGCAGCGACCGGCGACAGCGGGGCACGGGCAAGGCTGAACGCCGAGCTCGCCAACCTGGGCGTCAATCCAGACTGGCGCCGACTCGCGCCCCGGATCCGCGCCGCCCTCGACGGCGAACGAGGTGCGCGACTTTTCGCCGGTGTGGACGCTATCGACCGTGGCGTCCTACGACGGATCGTCGGCGTCCTCGACAACACCGGGCTACCCCTGGTGCGGGTCCCCAGCACCGGCTGAGGGGCCCTGGAGGCGCCACCGGAGTTGGCGTGAACCTGGCGACCTGCTCCCGATCTGCTCGGCGAGGGTTGGGTCGGTCGGGTTCTGGCGGACGGACTTCAAGCGGTGGGACGAACGGGCCCGGTGACGGCCTCTGCGGTTTCCCTGGCCTCCCACGCCCGGGCCTTCGCCTTACACGCTGCCTGCTGCCAATCGAACACCGCCCTCGCTCGGACCTCCCGGGTTGCCGCGCTCACCGTGGCCTGGGGTGGATGTACTGACACCCTGTCACTTTCACTGACACTTTCGTGTCACTCAACACGTCCTGTCGGAATCCGCGCTCGACCGGCTCCGCCGCGCCAAGGCCGACTCCACCGTCCGCGCGTACCGAGGCGACCTCCGCCGGTTCCTCGTCTGGGCCGGCGCCGAGAAGATGATCACTGCAGACCTCACCCCGACCGAGCGGGGCCCGATCAACGACGACCTCAACGCCGCGGCGTTCGCCGCCCTCCTCGAGCGGTACGGCCAGCTGCACGCGGTGGCCACCGAGTACATCAACCACCTCGCCGAGGAGGCCAAGGCGCCCAGCACGATCGACCGTGCCTTGGCCGCCATCGCGGTCGCCCACCGATCCGCTGGCGCCGGGCGCCTCGCCACCGACGCGGCCCCGGGCTGTGCTGCGAACCTACCGGCGGGACAGCGCCGACGCGGGCCGGAAGGTACGCAAGGCCAAGCCGCTCCTCGTCTCCAACCTCCGCCTCATGGTGGACACCTTGGACCTGGGCAAGCTGGCCGGACTTCGCGACCGGTCCGTCCTCGTTCTCGGGTTCGCCCTCGGCGCGCGCCGATCCGAGATCGCGGCCCTTGACATCGAGGACCTGGACTTCAACGAGCACGGCGTCGAGGTGACCATCCGCCGGTCCAAGACCGACAAGGACGCCGCAGGCCGCAAGGTTCATGTGCCGTACGGCACCAACGAGCAGACCTGCCCGGTCCGGACCACCCGGGCCTGGCTAACCGCCCTCGCAGAGCGCGGCATCACCAGCGGCGCCCTCTACCGACGGATCGACAAGCACGGCCAGCTCGGCCGCGCCCCGCACGGCCGCGGCTCGACCGACGGGCGCATCACCGGCCAGGCCGTGGCCATCATCGTCCGGCGGGCAGCCCTTGCTGCCGGCATCGACGCCGCCTCGGCCTTCAGCGGCCACTCCCTGCGCCGCGGCTTCGCCACCGAAGCCCGCCGGGCCGGCCATGACCAGATCCGCATCGGCCGACACGGCGGATGGAAGGACGGCTCCGCCACCCTTGCCGGCTACATGGAAGACGTCGACCGAGTAATCTCCAACGCTCTCGCCGGCGTCGGACTCTGACGAGCGGAGACAACCACCATCCACGCCCACGCCCACGCCGCAGAGCAAGCCGCCCTCGCGGTCCTCGCGATCCTGGCCGTATGCCGGGATGATCTGGGTTTGTGCGACCTACTCGACAGCTAGGTTGTGGCGGGCGTGGAGGGCGTCGAGGAAGGCACCGATGCGCGTCTCGGATCCCTCCTTCAGTTCGTGGCCGCCAAACCGGTACACCTCGTAGCCGCGGACCCGCAGCGCTCGGTCCTCGGCGACCATCTCGGCGTACTTGCGGGGATTGGCGCGTCCGTCATCGTCGGCGTAGTGCTGCTTGCCGTCGCACTCGATCACGATGCGGACGTGGTTGCGGCTGCGGGAGGCAACGAAGGATCCGACGGTGCCGCTGACCGAGGACCTAGCGCAGGCCGTCACTACGTGCCGGCGGATCCTGAAGGCCGTTGCTGACCACCTTCTTCCTGGCGTTGCGGCTGCCACGACCGAGGCGGGCGTCTCGCTCAACGACGCCGCCTACCGGAACCGGATTTTCCAGCTCATCAAGGACAACGTCGCAAGCGAGGCGACCGCCGGTACGGTCAAGGCAGCCCTCGGCGGTCTCTACGACCGCTTCACCGCCCTAGACAAGCTGGCTAGCAAGGGTGTCCACGCGGAGCTCGGTGTCCACGAGGCTGAGTTGTGCGCCATCAGCACCTACCTGGTGGCGGGAGAGCTTCTATCGTTGGGCGATTCGGTCGACAGTCCGGGCGGGGCGCAACCGAGCAGCATGATCCGGCAGGCGCAAGGCGCCGATTGACCGAGGGCCGGCTCGCTTGCCGGTCAACCGTTGTGGTGACCCCGAGGCACCAGCCGCCCCGGCCCTGGCCAGTACCCGCCGGAGTGACGACGCACGGCCCGCACGGCGGTCCGGGCCGTGCGTCGGCGTCGGCGTCACACGGTGAAGCCCCGGCCCTTCAAATACGCGGCCAAGCGGTCGTAGGAGCGGGGGGCGTCGCCGAGAAACCGGCGGGCACCGCGGAGCGGCTCCCGGAGCAACGAGGCGTCGGCGGGTTGCCCCGTAGGATCGGGCATGGACAGTATCTGGTAGGCCAGCAGCGAGGCAGCGGCCATGCTCGCCTTGCTCACCCCCTGGAACGGGATGATCTCCTGCCCGTCTTCGGTGGTGACGTCGCGCAGCTGGAACGCGATGGTCTGGAGACGGGCCTCGATCAGGCTTGCGGCTGCCATTCCGTCGTGGGAGAGCTGTGTGGGTGGGACAGATCTTCGTCGAGCATCCGCAACTCGCGCTTGAACCGCCGGACTGCTTCGGGGTCGAGGGCAGCGACATCCTTCACGATCTTGATCCCGGCCATGGCCGGGATCTGCCCGGACTTCTTCTTGTCGACCGCGCGGAATACGTCGGCGAACCCGCCGCTGTCAATCTTGTCCTCGACCAGGAAACGTCCGCCCAGCGTGCTCGCCGCGGACTTGGCGGTCGGCCTGCCGGACGTCGATTTCCTGAGCCCTGACCTGTTCCAGGCGGCCACCTCGTCGAGGTCCCAGATGTCTCCCTGCGCCAGCGTGCCGATCGGGTCCGGAAAGTCCGGGCGCTCCCGCAGCTTCAGCATCCGCTGGCGAGAGATCCCCAGCAGGTCGGCGACCTCGGTCGCACCGCCCATCCGCATATCGAAACCTCCAATGTCGGTTCTCTATGAGCTCTTCAGCGGTCGGCGCTCTGACCTGCGCAGCGAAATCTGTCGGTGGGCCCGTTCTGCGGGATTTGCGCCGCTCAACTTTTCAGTACGCACACCGCCAGCTCGTTGCCGTCCCCGATGAGCAGCGCCGGCGCTGACAGACTTGTGCTGTCACCGCCGGCGAACAGGGTAGCTGTGGACGTCCCGCCAACACCCGGACGACCGCGGCCCGCCGTGCCGAGCTGGTGGCGGACCGCGGTCGTGTGCCGGCCAGAGCTCCCGTTCTGCTGCCGGTAGTCGCCCAGCAACAGCGTCAACGTCTGCATGTCGGACCACGCTGTCTTTTGCTTCGGCAGGAGCAGCGGTCGCGCGTCCTCGACCCTGGTGGCTGGCTGGATGCCGGGGTAGTTGGTGTTGGCGAAAGCGTCCAGCTCTTGGGCGATGGTCACGTACGGCGCTGGGGGCGCCTGGCCGCCGGTCACGAACGCGAGGAGCGCGTCGACTAAGCCCCGGCCGCACCGTCATCACCACGCGTGCGGCGCCGGCGGGGCAATCGTGTGATTGCCTTCCACTGCGCTGCCGATCGGGAATCTGACACCTGTAGCGCATCGCTCGGACAATAGAATGAAACACACAGGGTCATTACGCGATCCCTGTGAGTGATCCTCCCCAACGGCCGCTCGCACGCTTGTGATTGCCCGGTCTTGGTTGTATCGCCACCTGCCGGCCCATGCGGTAGGTCCGAGGTCTGGCTCGCGCGTGCAGTCGCCCACGATTCAGAACGGCTTGTGCGCTATGGCTGACATCCAGAGTCCTCGTGTGCGGTCACCAGACCATGACCGCACGGCCCACCTGCGTTGGCCACCATGATCGACGGAGCCGACTTTATTTTGGTGTGTCCGGACGGATCCGAGGATGACGCGCGTGCGTTTGCGGCCCGCGAAATCGCGCGGATCGCCGACGAACTCGACCACCCGAAGCCGCCTTCGGAGCCCATTTCGGAGGTCTTCACCGTGTACTTCCAGCTCCCGGATGCAGTGCGCCGGGAGGCAGCGCGCCGGCGCAGGAGAAGCGGAGCCACGACCCAGACCCACCCCTGGACCACGCCCGAAGACTGGGTCCCAGTGAACTTTGCATGGGCGAATCCAGCCCTGCTGGCTCGCCAGATGCAGCGCGAAGTCGACGACGTGTACGCGGCGTATGGGCTCGAGGAAGCAACGCGTCTGCTCGTCTGGATTGACTACACAGCTCGGGCGCAGGCGCTCGATGACGGAACGGACTTCTACCGGCCGTGGCGCAACGTCATCCCCTGGTCGTCCCGCGAGCGAGCGGCGTTGGCGGCCGACACCACGATGGCGGCCTGCCGCACAGCGCTTAAGGACGTGGAAAAGCGGGCGGCCGCAAGCCTGCAAGACATCGAGAACTCCGCAGCCAAGCTGGCCGACGACAGCCTGCGCAAGGCCAGGTGCGAGATCCATGCCGAGGCCACGCGTTACCTTGACGTACCGGGTCTGGACCTGCCACCGGTATGGCGAATGATGGGCGGGGCGGGGCCGCTGCGGCGGGCGACCGCGGACGACATCCTGACGGCCGAGGTCTCCGTTGCCGGGGTCTGGCTCAAAGGGAAGGATCTGCGAGCTCTCGTCGACGCGCTAGGTCGAATCCACGACCGTCGCCGCGCGCTGCAGAGGGCCACGAACAGCTTGGAGTCGGCGGAGCGGGACCGTCTCATCGACACATTCGGCGGGCTGAAGGAGGGTTCCGTCGCCGCGTTCGTTATGCAGCAAGTGGTCACGGAACTTTCCGAAGATCTCACGCAGCAGGTCATGGTGGAGGGAGCGACCTTCCCGATTCTGTTCCGGGTGTGGGACAAGGTCTCAGATGTCTCAGACCTGACCGAGGCAACAGCCGCGCAGGCGGCGGATCCACGGACACCCCCGCGAGGGCGCAGGTTTACGTTCGCCGCCGACGGTGAGTGGATGCTCGCCGTCAACCCCGAGAACCCGTGGGAGTTTTGGGACCCAATGCCGCCAGTGCAGCCGGGACTGGACTACGCGATCGGCAAAGCCATTAACGATTTGAAGGAGGCGATCTGGTACGCCCTGCGCGACGCATGGCGCGAGAACGCGA
Organism: Micromonospora sp. NPDC005173; assembly: GCF_040608515.1. Classification (NCBI taxonomy): domain Bacteria; kingdom Bacillati; phylum Actinomycetota; class Actinomycetes; order Micromonosporales; family Micromonosporaceae; genus Micromonospora; species Micromonospora sp. NPDC005173. The sequence goes on along the minus strand of NZ_JBEXIK010000035.1, from coordinate 46,077 downwards.
AGTTCGCCGACGCGATCAAAAAGGACAAGGACCATGTCTGGCGTTACGAGCCGCTGATCGCCCGAATTCTGGATCAGTTGAAGTTCCGGGACCCGTCGGTGGGTTTCCGCGCCGCGCTCGACCGCGTCCGCCGCGAGTCCGGACCATCCTGGATCGACAGTGTCAACATCGCCGTCGGCAGCCTATCTGTCGCCGGCTGGATGGCGGGCGGGGTAGCACCGCCGATCGGCCTAGGGCTCGCCGTTCTGGGCGCGGTGTTCGGGGTGTGGGGGACGGTGCTGGACCTATGGAACCGGCACGAGCAGAACGCCGCGTACGACGCGGTGCTGGATCCGGGCAAGGCGGTCGCGTCACCGACCGGCTACATCGGGGTATTCGTGGGCGTCGTGTTCTCGGTGCTGGACATCAAGGGGGTGAAGGAAGCACTTACGGCGGTGCGCGCATCCCGAAGCATCGCGTCGACCGCCGCCGGCCTCGTCACCCCAACGCCCCGGCGGCCGCGCGGGGGAGACCTGGCAACGCTTCTCGGCGTCGGAGAGGCCACCGAGGTGACGGCACGCACGGTGCTGGAAGCGCGCAGCCTGGGACGACACGCGTTTGTCGCGGTTCTCGTGCGCTTCGGCAAAGAGGCAGAGCACCACGTGCATGTGCTGCAAGAGGTGCTGTCACTTCCCCACCCAACGCTGCCGCAGACTGCCATTGACCGTGGTTGGCGGGCCATCCACGGGCTCGGGGACATGCTGCGTTCGTTGCCGCCGGGGCCGGAGCGGGAATTGGTCGCGTTCGAGGTGGAGCGCGCCATGGCGGGGTTGAAGGCGCGGATGGAGGGTTACGCCGCCGGCTGGGTCGACAACACCGAGTTCGAGTACGCCGAGGCCATTCAGAAGGGTGACGCCGCGTTGCGCGGTCCGGTGGCGGAGGCGGCGGTCAAGGCGGCCGGGACCCTGGTGAAGTCGGTAACACCCACCGAGGCGGCGAAGGTGCTGGCACGGCTCGAGGAGTTCATCGAGAGGAGGCCTGAGGATCTGCGAAGGCTGTGGGCCCACTTTGGGACGGCGCAGGGTGCGGCCGACGGGTTGCGGCTGTCCGCTGAGGCGGCCGCCGAGCGCGCCCCGGCGATGCTCGCCGTGCTACGCCAGCCTGGCCTGACCAGGCAGCAACGGCTGTCCGCACTGTGGGGGCACCTGGTAAATATCCGCAGCCCTCTTGGGGAGGCGTACGGCTTCGGAGACAAGGTTTGGCTGGACGAGATAGAGAAGGTGCTGGCGGGGAGCCGGAAGCTCGCAACCGAGCTCGGCCCCGGGCACACCGTCGAATACCTCACCCAGGCCGCCAATGATATTCGGATCAACGGCGTCGAGGGCCCGGACGCCATGGCGCTGATCAGCCACCGCCATACGCCGCTCGCGTACGTCTCGCTGTCAGCCCAGAACAAGATCGCGCGCGTGAGCGAGGGCGCTGAACAGAGTGCAAATGACGTGCTGCGCTGGGCTGGATTCGAGGTAGGCCGCGTGCAGCAGACAGCGACAATCAGCTTCACACGCGCGCCAGGCGAGAAGCCGGTGACGCTGTTGCTCGCCTGGCGCCCTGAGGTGCGGACTCAGATCTACTTGATCAATGCCGCTGGAAGCCGCACACCCGCCGCGCAGATGGCTGCGTTGCAAGCCTACGGCCTTCCGATCCGCGAGATGACCACCGACCTCACCCTCACACACTTCACGCACCTCACGCTCTCCGTCGCCGAGAGCGCCATCGACGTACTCAGACGCGGCCACTAACCGAAGGACAGCACCATGGACATCGCCGAGTTCGCCATCATCCGCCCCGCCCGCGGCGTCGACCCCGCCCTAGTCGCCCGACCCCCGACGCGGCTCGTCTTGCCGCCGAAGCCCGGCGGAAGGCTTATGGCGTACGTGCCTGCGCCGATCACGCTGACCGCCGAGTCGCTGCCCGACACCCTCAGCGACCGCCACACCGACCCACTGGCGGTCCCCGAGTCGACGGACGGCCTTTCGGTGCTCGAACGCATCTTCGCCGCACTACGCCACTGCGAACAGGCCCTCACCGCCGCGAGCGACCGACTCGACGAGAAGGCACTGCGCGAGCTATTGAAGACCGCGTCGACCCGCCAAGCACTAGACTCCGAGGACTGGACAACGCTGCTCGGCGGCAAAGCAAACAGCGATGTGATCCTTCCGATCGCGCAACTCATGGTGCACGCGGCATTGGCCGACGAGATGACCAAAGACCCGCCCGACCACGACCGAGCTGTCCGGCTCACCCGCCTCGCGCTGGTCGCCGACGTGCTTGCCGTACCACGTCCCGGCCTGACCGCCACACAGACCTACGACCTGCTACACCGCCGACCGCTGGTACTTCCAAAACTGTCCAAAGCCAAATTGGCGCCAAAGGCGCGCGTCAACCTCATCCGCGAGGCCACCGTTCGCGATCTTCAGGTCGTACGCCGCGAGTGGACAGGCTACCTACCCGGCGAGATCGCATCGGTGCGCAACATGATGGCCGGGGAGAGCTTCAACCAGTACGAACTGTCCTCCACCGAAACCGAAACCACCACCACGACCACGACCGAACGGACCGAACAGAGCGAAAGCTCCTCCGAGTCCAAGCTCGCAAGCGAGCTCAGCGCCTCCCTGAGCACAGAACTCGGCGTCACCGTCAACGGCCACGCCGACGCATCCGCCGAGTACAGCTACCCAACGGTCACCGCGCGGATCAGCGGCGGCGTCGACGGCGGGCTCAGCCTGCAGCGCAGCGAGACCCAGGCCAGCAAAATCGTCCGCGAAGCCGTATCCAGAGCGACCAGCCGGGTCGACACGATGACCCGAGAGACCCGAGCCCGGCGCGAACTAACCCACAACGAGCAGCGCTACGAGTACTCCCTCAAGAACTCGTCGAGAAAGAACGCCCACGGCATCTACCGCTGGGTCGACCGCGTCGACACCTACCAACTGTTCCGCTACACCGACCGACTACAGCTCGAGTTCCAGATACCCGAGCCAGCCGAGTTCTTCCGGTGGCGGCACCGTAACGCGGAGATCGCAGCCAGCGCTGTCGACACCCCACCCGAATGGTCGCTCAAGGCCGAGGACATCACCGAGGACAAGCTGATCGAGCTAGCCGCGAAATACCGAGCGACGAGCCTGCCCCCTCCACCCGACCCGAGCATCACCGTGGTGCGGACACTGATCGTGGACAGCCCCACCCCCGCCGCGGGCCGCACATGGAACCCACCGGTCGGCGCCAAAGAGCTGGACATACAGATCCCAACCGACTATATCACCGACACCGTCACATACACGGGCGAGGGGTTTCCGCTCGCCGGCGAGTGGAAGAACGACCATGGCGACGACGAGGACGGACTGCGCTCCGGGTTCGCCACAGTAGCCATCGGCGGAGACAGCACGCTCTACTTCAACGGCGGCGTCGACGCGGGGCCCGTGTTCCACGCAACGCACGGCGACAACACAGATGTCGGCACGGTCCAAACTGTGCAGTTCGGAGAGCCACCCTACGGGCGCGGCCTGCTGCCGATCGGCAGTGACGGCTCGCTCGACCCCGCCCCGGTCACCGTCGACCTCAAAGGAGCGGCGAACCTCGTCAAGGTTGCCGTCGGGACATTGGCCCTGCTGTCCTGCACGGTTACGTTTGCCGTCAAGTGCACGCTCTCTCCGGCCGCCGAGCACCGGTGGAAGCTCGCGGTGTACGACGCACTGTTCTCCGCATGGTTGCAGTGGAAGCGCGACCACGAAGCCGAAGGGATGCGCAAAACGCTGCTCGGACAGACCGGCGCCATCGACGCTGGCGGCACACAGCGCAACGACCAGGTCGTCCGCGAGGAACTCAAACGCCTACTTGTCGCCTGGCTCCTCGACGACGCCGCGTTCGGCGGCAAGCCCGCGCTACTCCCGCGAGCGAGAGACCTCGCAGGCAAAGAGATCGACTTCGCGAACATGGACGTGGCGCGTGCAATCGCCGACGCACCGACGATCCAATTCCTGGAGCAGGCGTTCGAGTGGACAAACCTGTCGTACGCGTTCTACCCATACTTTTGGGCTCACCGAACCAAGTGGGAGGAGCTCTCTCAGATCACCTCGAACGACGCCGAGTTCGAGCGATTCCTACGCGCCGGCTCGGCACGCGTCATCGTCCCCGCACGGCCCAACTTCGAGGACGCGGTGCGCAACTGGCTCGTCCATACCGTTCCGTTCCTCAACGGCCAGCTGCCAACCCCCGACGACGACCTATTCATCTCCCTTGACACCGAGATCCGCGAGATGACCTCACCACAGATCGGCGGTGTAGCAGGCGACCATTGGCAGACGAAGATCTCCACAACGATGCTCTACCTCGACACCGCGGTGGACCTGCCCTTCACCAACGACAAGCACCAACTCCCGGCCCCCGCCGGTGTCCCCTACACGCCTGGCCCCATCTTCAAACTCGGCCACGCCTGACTCCGACTCACGGGCCGCGAAGAAGCTGCAGCCCGGCACAGCCAGCACACGGGTGGCGTCGCCTGTTCGTGTTGCACGGGATGCGGGCGGGCAGTCAGGCCGTCAGCTTCACCAGCAATCGTGCCCTCGGCCCTTCTCGCTGACGGCAGCCGTACGTGGCGCCCACCGCCTTCTATGAGCGCGGCAAGGAAACGGACGGCGAGTCGCATGAGTGCAGAGCCAAATGAAGTTCCACACGACAACCGGGAGCTCAGCCATGGCGCCGATCTAGTTGAGCGACTGACGTTCCTGCTCGGACCAGGGCTGTTCGCCGCACTCGTAATCGGCGGCTTCTTCGCCGGCTTGGCGGAATGGCACGGGATGACATTCGGCGACTACCTGCAATGGGTTGCCGCAGGGGCCGGCCTACTCGCCGTGGGTCATGGTATTCATCGCGCCGAACGGATGCGCCGGAGCAGATGAGGGCGGCGGGGCTCGAGCGCGGGTCAAGCACTATCACCTACCCTCCTCCCAGGGCGGGTGGGTCTTCACCGGCACCGTCTTTACCGGCAGGGCGCTCTATACCGGCAGGGCGCTCGGATCACCCTGAACGCCCCACCGGTCGCCGCTGGTGCTCGCCGGCAGGGACGGTTCGACGAGTCCGCGTGAGCGGCAAGGTGGTCGGATCGCTGCTGGAGTGGGCCGCGTCCGCCGGCCTACGGGTCGGGCACAGTACGACGATCTCGTGAGGCGTCGGGGCGGCGCCATGCTCGCCGCTGTTCGAGGACCACGACAAGCAGTTCCTCGCCCTCATGACCGCCGAGCAGCGCGCCGCCCACTGCGAGGCGTTGTGGGTGCTCTATCGGCGCGTCGACCGGATCTGGGGATCACCGAAGCAGGCCGGCGGGCCGCACCCGGCCGAGGTAGGCGGATACGGAGCTATGGCTGGGCTGCGGAACATGCTGGATCGGCGCATCGGGCACCTCGAAGAGGTACGGTCCGCGGCCGGGGATCGGTCGGAGGACTACCGGGCGCAGATGGTCGTCGACCTGGCCGACTGACGCGTGACACGACAGCGGCCCTCCGTGCCGAGCTGGGTGACGGGCCGCGGTCGTGTGTGGGTCACAGCCCGGCCGCCGCCGCCTCGACCTTCTTCGCCAGCGACGGCTTCACCTTCCCCGACACCCGTACGAGCACCCGCCCCTGATCCGCGCGGTAGTGGTACTCGGTGCCCAAGATCTGCATGTTCTTGAGCGTGTCCTGGATGAACTTCGACCGCCGGTCCGCATCATCGGCGGTCGGCCACACCTCAATCACAAGGCTGCGGTCGATGCCGTACTTGCCGGCTTCGGTGTCGCCTCCGGGAAGGTCGGCGGAGGCGCGGGACGTGTAGCCGTTCGGGCGGCCGAGCAGGTCGTTAGGGTCGTTGTCCTCGTCCTGCACCGCGCCGTGGGTGGCGCCGAGTTTCGCGGCGGTCAGCTTCGCCAGCACCGCCTTCGAGTCCATCGGCGGGGCTGGCGCCAGCGCCTTCTCGGCTGCGCTGGTGGCCGCGGCGGGGCCGGCGGCCTGGGGGCTGTTGGCGGAGTTGTTGCCGCAGCCGGCGAGCATGAGCGTGACGGCGGTGAGGGTTACGAGGGTGTGTCGGAGTCGCATCGGAAGATCATCCAACCGGCCGGGCTCGTGCGGACCGGACGGTGACGATCTCCCGGTCCGTGTTCGGGATCTCCACCCGGACAGCGCTCTTGCCCGGGATCGGGGCGAGGAGCTGCACCTCGGACGACCCGACCCCGTACGCGATGTTCTTGTCCAGCTTGGTGACGGCCTCGACCTTCTTCGGGCCGAGGACCACCTTGTAGCGGGTGACGGTCGGGCCGCGCTTGAAGCCCTCCACGCGGGTGTCCATACCGCCTCCCGCATCCAGCGCCGCTCGGCGGCGAGGCATTCGACCTCGCGCGCGAGCGGGCAGGCGGCAGGGTGTAGCTGTGTCCTCCAGTCACGAGTGAGCAACCGCGGGGGAGGATGGACAATCCATGCCCGTCACGCAGCGTAGGGGACAGGACCCCAAGCGGCCCGCGGGTGCCCGCCGTGGCTCAAGTAAGTGAGAAGACTCAGGAGATGGCTCAAGTTGTTGAGAATGGCTCAGGATGAATGAGAAGCGACAAGGGTGACGTCCGGCGGGCGACGCGGCTCCCGCCAGCCCAGCACGACTGATTCGATAATGCACATTATGTAAAGTAAAGCGATCTGGGCGTCCCCTCGGTCGGGGCGGACGGCGACCTCATGGCGATGTGGACATGGGAACGAACTGCGTCACCTCGTGCATCCCAAGCCCGGTGTAGAGCCGACGCGGGACCGGGTAGCCGTCGTCGCCACGAGGGCCGACGATCGCCTGGGTAGCCCCGAGGTCACGGGCCACCTGGAAGATCTTCGTGCAGAGCGCTCCCGCCAGGCCGCGCTTGCCGTGGTCCGGGTCGGTCCCGACCGGTTCGACGAGCACACATCCAGCTTCGAGGTCCAGCCAGGCCAACCCGAAGGCGGCGAACGAACCGTCCGCGGCGACCGCCACCACATCCAGCTCGGCGCGGTAGACCGGCGAGGCCGTCACGGCACGATGCTTGTCGAGCGAGTAGCTCGAGCCGGGCTCGGTACCGGTCACCGGCAGGCCCAGCATCTCCTTGATCCTCGCCGGCGCCCAGCACCGGCGGTGCACGTCGACCCGCTCGGCGAGCTCATCGTCGCGGACAGCACGGATGGTGTACCCGTTGACGTCGGTGCGCGCCTCCAGGTCGGCAAGCTGCGTCAGGTCACGCCAGAGCTGCACGAACCAGGGCCCGTCGGCGCTACGAAAGCCACGCTCGGCCAAGGCTCGAATGAGGTCCGCGTCCGCCCGGGACACCTCGACGCTGACGTGGGGTGCCAGGTCAAGCAGCTCATCTACCGCGGCGGCCCGCTGCGCGGCGGTCGCGGCGGGTCCCATGTGCAGGGAGGCCTGTGCCGGCTCGTCTGATACTGCCGGATGCCACACGTCGGCGAATCCCACCAGCGGATCCCCCCAGCCAAGGGTGGCGTCCGGGACCGGGCTGCCGTCACCGTGGGCGCCGGCCCAGGCTGCATTGCCAATGTGCAGGCGCTGGTGAGGGGTCCACGATCGCTGGACGCAGGCCAGCCGCTGGCCGAGATCGCCGCCGCTCATGGGCCCAGTGAGCCCCGGTGACGGCCGTACGGTCAAGCCGTTTCCGCTGCGGACTACCTCCGGGCGACGCTGCTCATGCCCCCGGGCGGCCCGGGAGCATGAGCAGCGACCACCGAGACGACGGCTGGAGCCGCGTTCGCCCCGCTCCCCTCTCCTCCCCTTGCCGGGAAACCCGAAAATGCTGCATAATATCCCTTATGCATCACAAACAGGACGAATCGCTCATGGCTTTGATCGAGGAGTTCCTGACCGCCCGGGCGACTCGCAAGCCCTCCCCCCACACTCTCGCCGCGTACCGGCGGGACCTGCACGCGGTGGCTGCCCTGGTTGCCGAGGATGACACCGCTCCCCTCCCCCACGAGACACTGTTGATCACCGACCTCTCCCCCCGGGTGATGCGGGCGGCCTTCGCCCGGTTCGCCGCACCCCGGGCCGCAGCGTCGGTGCATCGGGCCTGGTCCACCTGGAACAGCTTCTTCACGTTCCTGGTGGCCGATGGGGTGGTGGCGGGCAATCCGATGCCGGCCGTCGGCCGCCCCCGGGCACTACTCCCCCAGCCGAAGCCGTTGCGCGGCGCCGACACCCCCGAGCTGCTGCTCGCCTCGGCCGCGCGCGACGACGGCCGGCAGCGCGACCCGTGGCCGGAGCGGGATGTGGCGGTGCTGGCGGTGGCGCTCTGTGCCGGGCTGCGCCTGTCGGAGCTGCTCGCGCTGCGGGTCAGCTCGCTGGCCGGTCGGCCCGGTGAACGGCGGGTCGAGGTGGTCGGCAAGGGCGGGCGGCCACGGGTGGTGCCGATCGAGGCGGACCTGGACCGGGTGCTGGTGGACTACCTGGACAGTCGGGCCCGGCGGTTCGGGTCGCGGTCGGTACGCCCCGACTCGGCGTTGCTGGTGGACCGGCACGGCGAGCCGCTGCGCCGCGGTGGGCTCCAGTACCTGGTGGAGTCGTGTTACCGGCGGGCGGGCATCGGTGACCGGGTGCCGCGTGGTGCGCGGTTGCACGCGCTGCGGCACACGTTCGCCACCCGGCTTGCCGAGGACGGGGCGAGTGCTGCGGAGATCATGCGGTTGCTGGGGCACGCGTCGTTGGCGTCGTCGCAGACGTACATCGAGGTGACGGCCGGGCAGCAGCGCGACGCGGTGCGGGCCAACCGGACCAACCGCGCGCTGGCCGCGCTCGTACCGGCCGACCAGGCGGGCGCGGCGCGGTGAGTGCGGTGAGTGCGGTGAGTGCGGTGAGTGCGGTCAGTGGGCCCGTTGGTCGCTGTCGTTGGCGGTGGTGGGCAGTGTGCCGAGTACCGCGTTGATGATGTGGATCCGGGTGTTGTTGGTGGCCTGGTAGTCGGCGCATACGGCGTCGGCGCGGTCGGCGAGCCGGACGGTGGGGCCGGTGCGGGTGATGGTGACGGTGGTGCCGTCGAGGGTGGTTGCGGTGCCGGCGTTCACCAGGTCGTCGACTCGGTGGGCTCCCGCGATCAGGTGTGCTTTGAGCAGGGTGCGCAGCTGGTCGGTGTGGCGGACCATCAGGTCGTCCCAGTTGTCCTCGGAGAACTTGGCGGCGAAGGCGTCGTCGGAGGGCGCCAGGATGGTGACGCCGGTGCCGGTGGGCAGGTCGGTGAGGACGCCGCTGGTGCGCAGGGCCGCTTCGAAGGTGGTGAGGGTGGGGATCCACCGCAGCGCCTGGTCGACGGGTTGGCCGGCGAGGAAGGTCGGGTTTCCGGGTTCGGTGCCGGTGGGCAGGGCGGCGCAGAGCGGTCCGGTGACCTGGGGTGCCGCGTCCGCGCGGGGAGCGGCGGGGGCGCCGGTGCATGCGGTGACGGCCAGCAGCAGGGCCGGCACGAGAAGCCGGAGGAACCGGGGGTGCCGCGGTGGGGTGCCGTTCGGTGAGGTGGGGTGCGACACGGCGGTCTCCACGGGTCGGGGTTGGGTGGATGGGGTGTGCCGGCGGCACGGGCACTACGCCCGTGCCGCCGGCACGCTGGTTCGGCTAGCTGGCGGTCACAGTGCCGCGCACTGGGTGGTGCGTGGACCGTGCACGGTGTTGGCGACGCCGAGGTTGATCGGGGCGGGGCTGTTTGCGGTGCAGCTGAGCGGGCCGCGGATGGTGCTGCCGGCCAGCAGGGGTGCGTCGGTGCCGGTGGTGTTGCCGGACAGGCTGACCGGGCCGGCGATCGTGACGTCGATGATGGAGATGGCGTCGGTGGTGTTCGCGATCTGGACCGGGCCGTTGATGGTGCTGTCGGCGAGGAGGACGCCGGCGGCGCGGGTGGCGCTGATCGGGCCGCTGATGGTGGTTCCGGTCGCGACGAGTGCCGCGCCCGCCCGGACGGTGACCGGGCCGTTGATGGTGGCGTCGGCGGCGCAGGTGAAGCCGGAGACGACCAGCGGTCCGTTACGTCGGCCGGTGAGGGTCGGGTAGATGCGTTCGCCGTCGGTCAGCTTCTCCACGCCCTTGGTGTCGAGCAGCAGCGGGATGAGGCCGCGTTCGGGCTGGTTGAGGGGTACGTAGTAGCCGTCGTCGGTCTTGATGACCTTCCAGCCGTGTGCGGCGATGCGCTGCGCGACGGTGGTGCCCACGCCGCCTGGTCCGTCGGTGCGTGCCCCGTTGTACTGCTCGTCGGTGAGCTTGTAGGCGCACGGCGCGTTGTCGAGGATGAGGTCGGCGCGGGGTGCGTCGAGCGGCGGCGGGCTGTCGCCCGGGTGCGGGGCGGGGTGGGCGGGGATCGGCCGGGAGCCGCGGAAGACGAGGCGGCCGGTGTTGGCGGCCTGGATCTCGATGGACTCGGCGCGGGCGTCGAGGATCTCGCCGCGGTCGGCCCGGTGGTAGTCGAGGAACTGGTGGAAGGTCCACAGGGCGGAGTAGGTCTTGCGGCGCCGGTTGTTGGCGGTGTTGCCCTCGTCGGGTCGGGTCTGTCCGCCGGAGCTGCGCAGTTCCAGCAGGGAGTTGGCGACGTTCTTGAGCCCGAGGGTGTTCCGCAGGATGGTTTCCTCGCTGAGGCCGACGTTGCCGCCGCCTTCGCAGCCGTAGGGGCAGGCCCACCAGCCGGCTTCGGCGCCCTTGGCGTACATGTGGCCTTCGATCATGTCCTGGGACTGGTCGAAGATGGGCTGGGCGACGTTCTGGTGGCGCGGCGGCAGCATCGGCAGGTCACCGGCGCGGGAGTTGCCGAACTCGTGGCCGTCGTAGCCGGCGACGGGTCGGTAGTCGCGGACCATCTTGATGTACGCGGCGGTCTCCGGCTGGCGGATCAGCGAGTAGTCCCGGTTGAGGTCCTGGCCGGTGGAGTTGCCACGGGTGTTGGCTGCCCGGCCGTCACCGTTGATGGTGGGGACGATCAGGACGTTGGTACGGCTGAGCAGGTCCGTGATCCGGGGGTCGGTGCTGAAGGCGAGTTGCCGGGCCATGATGAGGCAGGCTTCGCGGTCGCCCGGTTCGTTGCCGTGCACGTTGCAGTTGATGGCCACGGGTGCGGTGGCGGCGACGGCCGCCGGGGTGGCCGCCGGGGTGGGGTAACCGATGACCATCATGTTGATGGGTCGGTTCTGGACGGTGCGGCCGAGCTCGACGACGCGGACCCGGTCGCTGAGGGCGTCGACGGCGGCGGTGTAGGCGTACTCGTCGGTGTCGCTGGTGTACTGCGCGGCATGGGCGGTCTCCCACTGGGTGCGCAGTTGCTCGCCCGCGGTTCCGGGGTTACCCCAGGGTGCGGTGGTGGTGGCGACGACCGGGTCGGAGTAGGGCTGCTCGGTGGTGCCGGCGCGGGCGCGTACCCGCCATTGGAACGTGTCTCCGGGGTTGAATCCGGAGTCGGCGAAGGTGGGTGACTGTTGGTTGATCTGGCGGTTGGGGCGCCAGATACCAACGATGGTCGGTGCGCCGGTGGGGGTGCCGTTGGCGTCGACGGCGGTGCGTTCGATCTGGTAGTCGGTCGCGCCGTCGACCGGTTGCCAGGCGAGGGTGGCGTACCCGTCAGCCTGGCGGACGGTGAGGGCGGCGACCTGGTTCGGTTCCGCAGCACTCTGCGCGTTGGCGGGGGTGGGTGCGATGGCAAGGGTGACAGCGAGAAGTGTGGATATGGCAATGACGGTGGGTCGCTGGCGTCTCATGTGGCCTCCGACTGGTTGATCGTGGCACGGCCCGCTCAGCATGATCGTCGGAGATCGTCGATGCAATGATCTTGAGGGAATCTTGCGACTCAGCCACGCCGGGTGGTCTGGGTTGACCCGTTTCAGCCGAGGTCGACCAGCAGGGGGCGGTGGTCGGAGATGGTGGACAGCGGCGCGGTGACGGCCCGTACCGGTGGGAGCTGGTCGAGGGCCTGTCGGTCGGCGAGGATGTGGTCCAGTTGGACGCGGGGTTGCCCGGACGGGTAGGTCGGGCGGCGGCCCAGTGGGCGCCAGCCGGAGATGAGTCGGGCCGGGCCGGCGGGCAGATTGAGGTCGCCGAGCAGGACGCGGGGGCCGGGCAGCGCGCGCAGGGCGCGGATGGTCTGGCGTAGCTGGCGGGCGTTCCAGCCGGGGACGAAGGACAGGTGGGTCGCGGCCACGGTGAGCGGGCCGTGCGGGGTGTCCAGGACGGCGGCGAGGACGACGCGGGGTTCGTCGTGCAGCAGGATGAGGCCGCCGCCGGGGCCGGGGACGTAGACCGGGGAGCGGACGGGTGCGGGCTTGAGTCGGGTGACCTGCCAGCTGCGCACCGGGTGTCGGCTGATCAGGCCGATGCCGTAGCAGGGTTCGTCGTGGCCGTCGTCGTCGTGGCGCAGGGGGCGGAATTTTTCGCCGGGGGTGCCGACGACGGCGGCGGCGAAGCGGTGGTGGGGTGCGTCGAGGGCGCGGGCCGCGATGGCGGTGAGGTCGAGGTTGCCGCTGCGGCTCTGGTCGCGGTCGACCTCCTGCAGGGCCAGCACGTCGGCGTCGAGGGCGCGGACGGCGGCGGTGAGTCGGTCGGGGTCGACGAGCCCGTCGGTGAGGGATCGTCCGTGCAGCAGGTTGAAGGTGGCCAGGCGCACTCCTGCACCTTACGTCCCCGTGGCAGGGTTGCCGGGTGGTCAAGGTGCTGCTGTGTTCGGTGCTGGTGTTCGTGGCGATTGGCGCGTTGGGGGTGTGGCTGAGGAGGGCGCGGGGTCGCTGACCTTGCTCGGGGCTGGGGTGAGGCTGGCCACTTCGGTGGTGGCTGGGTGGGCTGGGGTGGGGAGAATGGCCGCCCGTGGACCCCGTTTCGCTGACCACCCTGCTCGCTGCCGCCGCGATGGCCGGTTGGGTCGATGCCGTGGTCGGTGGCGGCGGGTTGCTGCTGCTGCCGGCGTTGCTGGTGGCTGCGCCCGGCCTGCCGGTGGCCACGGCGCTGGGCACCAACAAGCTGGCGGCGATCTTCGGCACCGCCACGGCGGCGGCGACGTACGCCCGCCGGACCAAGATCGACTGGCGGGTGACGGGGCCGGCGGCGGGGCTGGCGGTGCTCAGCGCGGGGGTGGGCGCCGCGCTGGCCGGCTCGGTGCCGGCGTCGGCGTACCGGCCGGTGGTGTTGGTGGTGCTGGTGTCGGTGGCGCTGTTCGTGCTGCTGCGCCCCCGGCTGGGGGTGGTGGCGATGCCGCAGCGGCGGACAACGGTGCGGGTGGCGGCGGTGGTCGCCGTGGCGGGGGTCGGCATCGCGCTGTACGACGGGTTGATCGGTCCGGGTACCGGCACGTTCCTGGTGCTGGCGTTCACCGCGTTGGTGGGCGCGGACTTCGTGCACGGCTCGGCGATGGCGAAGGTGGTCAACGCGGGCACGAACCTGGGTGCGTTGGTGGTGTTCGGGGTGACCGGGCACGTGTGGTGGCTGCTGGGGGCGGGCATGGCGGTGTGCAACATCGCCGGCGCGGTGCTGGGGGCGCGGATGGCATTGCGCCGCGGGTCGGGGTTCGTGCGGGTGGTGCTGCTGGTCGTGGTGGTGGCGTTGGTCGCCAAGCTCGGATACGACCAGTGGCTGGCCCGGTGAGCCGGCGCTGATGCCGGTACGCGCGGAGCACGACCGTGCCGTCCTGGCCGACCTGCTGGGGCGTGATCCGGTGCTGCACGCCTACCAGTTGGGCGACCTGGACGACTTCTTCTGGCCGTACACGTCATGGTTCCGCCGGGGTGAGCAGGTCGCGTTGCTCTATCACGGGGTGGACCCGCCGACGCTGCTGGCGTTCGCGGCGCCGGCGGACACCGCGGCGCTGGCGGCGTTGCTGGCCGACCTGGCGCCGGTGCTGCCCGCCCGGCTGTACGCGCACCTGTCCCCCGGGCTGAGCGACGCCCTGGCCGGGTCGTTCCGGCTGGATTCCGGCGGCGCGCACCACCGGATGGCGTTGACCGATCCGGCCCGGCTGGCGGCGGTGCGCCCGGCGGGTGTGGTGCTCGGCGCGGCGGACCTGCCGCGGCTGCGCCGCCTGTACGCGCAGGCGTACCCGGAGAACTGGTTCGATCCCCGGATGGTGGACACCGGGCAGTACCTGGGCGTACGCGAGGGCGATGAGCTGGCGGCGGTGGCCGGGGTGCACGTGTGGTCCCCGGTGTACCGGGTGGCGGCGTTGGGCAACGTCACGACCCATCCACGCTGGCGGGGGCGGGGCCTGGCGGCGGCGGTGGTGGCGGCGCTGTGCGCCCGGCTGCGCGAGACCGTCGAGCACGTCACGCTGAACGTGAAGGCGGACAACGCGGCCGCGGTGCGGCTGTACGAGCGGGTGGGTTTCACCCGGGTCGCCGACTACGACGAGTACACGCTGACCGCCCGGTAGCGGCGGCGGGTCAGCGGCAGGCGGGTCAGCGGCGGCGGCTGGGCGAGTCGAAGCGGCCGGCGCGGATCTCGCGCAGGGCGCGGCGGCGGATGTCCCCGCTCAGCGTGTCGACGTACAGCTTGCCGCGCAGGTGGTCGGTCTCGTGTTGCAGGGCGCGGGCGAGGAAGCCGCTGCCGGCGATCGTCAACGGCTCGCCGTGCTGGTCGACGCCGTTCGCGGTGGCGTGCATGGCCCGGGCGGTCGGGAAGTACAGGCCGGGGATGGACAGGCAGCCCTCGTCGTCGTCCTGGCGTTCCTCGGACAGCTCCAGGGTGGGGTTGATCAGGTGGCCGCGGTGCCCGTCGGCGTCGTAGACGAACACCTGGGCGCTGACCCCGATCTGCGGGGCGGCCACACCGGCCCGGCCGGGCGCGCCGAGCAGGGTGTCCATCAGGTCGGTGACCAGGGCGCGCAGCTCGGCGTCGAAGGTGGTGACCGGCTCGCACGGGGTGCGCAGCACGGGGTCGCCGATGATCCGGATGGGCCGCATGGTCATGCGGGTCAGCGTATCGCCGGTGGTGGTGGGTTCAGCGCCCGGCCAGGGTGGCGCGGATCGGGGCGGTCTTCGCGGCGGCCTCGGCGACCTCGGCGGCGGGGTCGCTGTCCCAGGTGATGCCGCCACCGGCCCAGGTGTGCAGCTTCTCGCCGTCGGCGGCGGCGGTGCGGATGGTCAGGCCGAGGTCGACCCGGCCGGGGGCGACCCAGCCCAGGGCGCCCATGCTGGCGCCCCGGCCGACGGGTTCGAGGGCGCCGATCTGGGTCAGGGCGGCGTGTTTCGGCGCGCCGGTCACCGAGCCGCCGGGGCAGGTGGCGCGCAGCAGGTCGGCCAGGCCGAGGCCGTCGGCGGCGGTGGCGCGAACGGTGGACTCGGCCTGCCACAGGTCGCACCAGCGGCGGACGGCGAACAGCTCGTCGACGCGGACGGTGCCGGTGCGGGCGATGCGGGCCAGGTCGTTGCGTTCCAGGTCGACGATCATGATGTGTTCGGCGCGTTCCTTGGCGCTGGCGAGCAGTTCGGCGCGGCCGGCGGCGGTGGCCGGGCGGGTGCCCTTGATGGGTCGGGTGATCAGCTGCCCGTCGGTGACCTCGACGAGGGTCTCCGGGGAGGCGCAGCCGATCGCCCAGCCGTCGCCGGTGAGTACGCCGCCGTAGCGGGCGCCGGGTAGCGCGCCGAGGCGGCTGAGGGCGGGCAGCGGGTCGCCGGTGTAGCGGGCGGCGGCGTGTCCGACGAGGTTGGTCTGGTAGACGTCGCCGCGGCCGATGGCGGCGCGGACCGCATCGACGGCGTCGGCGTGCTGGCGTGGGGTCCAGCTCTCGGTCCACGGGCCGAGCCACCAGGGCGGTGGCGGTCCGGTCGGTGCGGTCCGGGTGGGGCCGCGGCCGTAGACGACGACGGCGAGGTCGGGCAGGGTCGGCGTGGGGTCGGGCGCTGTGGTCGGGGCGCCGGCCAGCAGCGCTCCGGCGGCGGCGGACAGGTAGAGCGCGGCGCCGCACGCGTCGGTGGTGGGGTGCCGGTGGTCGGCGGGGCGGGTCAGGTCGTGCAGTGGCAGGCCGTGTGCGGCGAGGAACTGCTCGGCGAGCGCGGCGGGGTCGCCGCCGTCGGAGCGGTGCCATTGCAGGCGGGCGCGTTCGACGAGGCCGCCTCGGCAGGCGGCCGGTGCGGCTGGTGCATTTACCAGCACATGTGGGAGCGTTTCCACGCCGTACGGTCCGACCTTCCTCATCCGTTCAGTGGATTTCCCGTGCACCAGGCGGCTACCTGCTCGATGCTGGACACTTTCGCTTGGTACTGTGCGTCACTGGTCATGTGAACCATGACACAGTGCCCCCACAGTCCGGAGAACCCGATGTGCCAGCACCAACCGACCTGCCCCTCTGCTGAAGCTACCGACCGGGAAGCCGCCCGGGTCCTCGCTTGCTTCCCTGAGCAGGGCTGGAGCCTGCTCTGCAACGGTGTCATCGTCTTCGAGGACACAGGTGAGCTGCTCCCCGACGGCAGCAGCATCGCCCCGCACCGCGGCCCCGCCCGCCACGCCCTCGTGGCCTGATTGACCACTCAGCGTCACCGAACCGCCGCTGTCGACCCAGGCTAGTCCCCCGGTCCGGGACATTCCTGCCCAGGTCGGCGCGGCTGCCGGGGCGGCCACACCGCCCGCCCCGGCCCGCCCGTCGTCAGTCCTCGAAGGCCTCCGGCGACGGGCACGAGCACACCAGGTTCCGGTCGCCGTACGCGCCGTCGATCCGCCGCACCGGCGGCCAGTACTTCCCGGCCCGGTCCACCCCGGCCGGGTACGCGCCCACCGACCGCGGGTACGGGTGCGTCCAGTCGTCACCGCTGACCATCGCCGCGGTGTGCGGCGCGTTGGCCAGAGGGTTGTCCCCGGCCGGCCACTGCCCCGAGGCCACCTGCTCGATCTCCGCCCGGATGGCGATCATCGCGTCGCAGAACCGGTCCAACTCGGCCAGGTCCTCGCTCTCGGTCGGCTCCACCATCAACGTCCCCGCCACCGGGAACGACATCGTCGGCGCGTGGAAGCCGTAGTCGATCAGCCGCTTCGCCACGTCGTCCACGCTCACCCCGGTCGCCTTCGTCAGCGGCCGCAGGTCGAGGATGCACTCGTGCGCCACCAGGCCCTTGTTGCCGGCGTACAGCACCGGGAAGTGCCCGCGCAGCCGCGCCGCCACGTAGTTCGCCGCCAGGACCGCCACCCCGGTCGCCCGGGTCAGCCCGGCCGCGCCCATCATCCGCAGGTACGCCCACGGGATCGGCAGGATCCCCGCCGACCCGTACTTCGCCGCCGAGATCGCCGGCGTGGCGTCGACGTGCGCGCCCAGCGGGTCGCCGGGCAGGAACGGCGCCAGGTGCGAGCGCACCGCCACCGGACCGACCCCCGGCCCGCCGCCGCCGTGCGGGATGCAGAACGTCTTGTGCAGGTTCAGGTGTGACACGTCCGCCCCGAACTTGCCCGGCTTGGCGAACCCGACCAGCGCGTTCAGGTTCGCACCGTCGACGTACACCTGCCCGCCGGCGTCGTGCACCTTCGCGCACAACTGCGCGATGCCCGTCTCGTACACCCCGTGCGTCGACGGGTACGTCACCATGATCGCGGCGAGCGCGTCCCGGTGCTTGTCGATCTTCGTGTCGAGGTCGACCAGGTCGACGTTGCCGTCGTCGTCGCAGGCCACCACGACCACCCGCATGCCGGCCATCACCGCCGACGCCGCGTTGGTGCCGTGCGCCGAGGACGGGATCAGGCACACGTCGCGGTGCGCCTCACCACGGCTGCGGTGCCACGCCCGGATGGCCAGCAGCCCGGCCAGCTCGCCCTGCGAACCGGCGTTGGGCTGCACGCTGACCGCGTCGTAACCGGTCACCTCGGCGAGCCACGACTCCAGCTGACCGATCAGCTCCCGGTACCCGGCGGTCTGCGTGTCCGGCGCGAACGGGTGGATGTGCGCGAACTCCGCCCAGCTGATCGGCTCCATCTCGGTGGTCGCGTTGAGCTTCATCGTGCACGACCCCAGCGGGATCATGCCCCGGTCCAGGGCGTAGTCGAAGTCCGACAGCCGGCGCAGGTAGCGCAGCATCGCCGTCTCCGAGTGGTGGCTGCGGAACACCGGGTGGGTGAGGAAGTCACTGGTGCGGCGAAGACCGGTCGGCAGGGCCGGGTCGACGGCGCCGTCGAAAGTGGGCACACCGAACGCCGCCCACACCGCCGCCAGGTGCGCGACGGTGGTCGTCTCGTCGCAGGACACACCCACCCGGTCGGCGTCGACCAGCCGCAGGTTCACCCCGCGCTGCGCGGCGGCGGCCACCACCTCGCCGGCCCGGCCGGGCACGCTCGCGGTGACGGTGTCGAAGAACGCGACGTCCGCGACCTGCACGCCGCCGGCGCGCAACCCGGCCGCGAGCCGCACCGCCATGGCATGGGTACGCGCCGAGATGTCCCGCAGCCCGTCCGGGCCGTGGTAGACCGCGTACATGCCGGCCATCACCGCGAGCAGCACCTGCGCGGTGCAGATGTTGCTGGTCGCCTTCTCCCGCCGGATGTGCTGCTCGCGGGTCTGCAGCGCCAGACGGTAGGCGGGGTTGCCGTCCGCGTCGCGGGACACCCCGACAAGCCGGCCCGGCAGCATCCGCTCCAGGCCCGCCCGCACCGCCAGGTAACCGGCGTGCGGCCCACCGAAGCCCATGGGTACGCCGAAGCGCTGGGTGGTGCCGGCGGCGATGTCCGCGCCGATCTCCCCCGGCGCGCGCAGCAGCGTCAACGCCAGCAGGTCCGCGGCCACGGTCACCAGCGCGCCGCCGGCGTGCGCCGCCGCCACCAGCGGGGCGTGGTCGCGCACCGCGCCGGACGCCCCCGGGTACTGCAGGTGCAGGCCGAAGAACTCCGCCGGCAGTTCCTCGACGTCCAGGTCCAGCACCCGCACCTCGATGCCGAGCGGCTCCGCCCGGCTGGTGATCACCGCGATGGTCTGCGGCAGCGCGTCGGCGTCGACCACGTACACGGCGCTCTTGCTCTTCGACGCGCGGCGGGCCAGGGTCATCGCCTCCGCCGCGGCGGTGCCCTCGTCGAGCATCGACGCGTTCGCGGTGGCCAACCCGGTCAGGTCGGTGACCATGGTCTGGAAGTTCAGCAGCGCCTCCAGCCGGCCCTGGCTGATCTCCGGCTGGTACGGCGTGTACGCCGTGTACCAGGCCGGGTCCTCCAGCACGTTGCGGCGGATCACCGCCGGGGTGTGCGTGCCGTGGTAGCCCAGCCCGATCATCGACACGGCGACGGTGTTGCGGGCCGCCAGGGCCCGTAGCTCGGCGATCGTCTCGGCCTCGGTGGCCGGGTCCGGCAGGTCCAGGGTGCCGTGCCAGCGGATCACCTCGGGGATCGCGGCGTCCATCAGCTCGTCGATCGAGCCGTGCCCGACGACCTCCAACATCCGGCGCTCATCGTCCGGGCCGGGACCGATGTGACGGGTGGCGAACTGCTCTGCGGTCATGGGGGCGCTCCCGGGCGAGGTCGACGGATCGGCCTCCCCCTCTGTCACACCCGCAGGGCGCTCCACAGTGCCTGCCCACGAGGTCCTTTTGCCTGAGAGGTTCCGGGGAGGATTTGCCCCTTCGGCGCCGCCCCGGGTGCTGTCGGGCGGTCTCTCCCACGTGGGTGGTACCGGCATGGTCAACGCTACCAGCGCCGGTGTTTCCGCCACATGTCCTACCCCCGGGCTGTCACACCCCGGCCGGGGCGACCATCGTCGCGGCATCGGCGTCGACGCCGCCGGTGGCCCGCTCGGCCAGCGCCGGCAGCAGCGCGCCCAGCGCGGCGTCGACGCTCACCGTGGCGTGGCCATCACCACGGGTCGGCCCCTGGTTGACGATCGCCACCGGAATGCCCCGTTTCGCCGCCCGGATCACGAACCGGCGACCCGACATCACCGTCAACGACGAGCCGAGCACCAGCAACGCCCGGGCCTGCTCCACCAGCGCGAAGCAACGCGCCACCCGCTCGGGCGGCACCGTCTCGCCGAAGAACACCACGTCCGGTTTCAGCATCCCCGTGCCGCAGATCCCGCAATCCACCGGCCGGAACGCGGCCACCTGCTCGTCGGGGAGATCCACATCACCGTCCGGGTTCACGGCGGCGACGTGGGCCACGAAGTCCGGGTTGGCCTCGCGCAGCCGGCGGTCCAACTCCTCCCGGGAGGTCAGGTTGCCGCAGTCCAGGCAGGTCACCTCGTCCAGGCGGCCGTGCAACTCGATCACCGGCGCGCTGCCGGCCAGCGAGTGCAGCCCGTCGACGTTCTGGGTGATCACCGCGTCGACCAGGCCGGCGTCTTGCAGCCGGGCGACCGCCCGGTGCCCGGCGTTCGGCGCGGCCCGGGCGATCAGCCGCCACCCCAGGTGGCTCCGCGCCCAGTAGCGGCGCCGGGCGAGGGGATCACGGGTGAACGCCTGGAAGGTCATCGGGGTGTGCCGGCGGGCCACCCCGCTGGGCCCCCGGTAGTCCGGGATGCCCGACTCGGTGGACAGGCCCGCCCCGCTGAGCACCACCACCCCGCCGCCGGCCACCAGCGAGGTCAACGCGTCGAGGCTCTCTGTCACCCCTCCATGCTGCCTCAGCCGATGCCCCGCCGCCGAACCCCGGCCCGCCTCGGGCGTCAGCGGCCGGCCCGCGCCGTCGTACGCCGGTAGGTTGGGCGCATGCGCGTCGTCATCGCCGGAGGCCACGGCAAGATCGCCCTACTTCTTGAGCGCGACCTCGCCGAGCGCGGCGACACCGCCGTCGGTCTGATCCGTAACCCCGAACAGGCCGGCGCGCTGCGCGCCGCCGGCGCCGAACCGGTGGTCTGCGACCTGGAACACGCCGACGTCGCCGAGGTCGCCGCGCACCTCGACGGCGCGGACGCGGTGGTCTTCGCCGCCGGTGCCGGCCCCGGCAGCGGCGCCGCCCGTAAGGACACCGTCGACCGGGCTGCGGCCGCGTTGCTCGCCGACGCCGCCACCCGCGCCGGCGTCCGCCGCTACCTGCTGGTCTCCTCGATGGGCGTGAACAACCCGCCGGCCGCCGGCACCGACGAGGTGTGGGCGGCGTACCTGCGGGCCAAGCGGGCCGCCGAGGACGACCTGCCCGGCCGGGACCTGGACTGGACGGTGCTGCGACCCGGCCGGCTCACCGACGACGAACCCACCGGACGGATCACCCTCACCCGGCACGCCGGACGGGGCGCGGTCACCCGCGCCGACGTCGCCCAGGTGCTCGTCGCGCTGCTCGACGAACCACGCACCGCCGGCGCGACCCTGGAACTCGTGAACGGTCCGACGCCGATCGCCGACGCCATCGGCGCCACGACCACCTGAGGGCGATCGCGTACGCCACTCGGCACACCCACCGGCCGCCGCACCCACCGGAGGAGAGCAATGGTCCCGCAACCACTCGACCACCGCTTCACCGCGCCGATAGAGAAAGACGGCGCCTTCGCCACCTACGTGACCGTGCCCGACTCGGCCGAACTGCTCGGCACCCGCCGCGCCGTCAAGGTCACCGGCACGATCGACGGTCACCCGTTCAGCGCCACCCTCATGCCGTCGGGCACCGGCCCGCACTGGCTGCCCATCCGGGCCGCCCTGTGCAAGCTCATCGGCAAGAGCGAGGCCGGCGCCGAGGTCAGCTTCCACCTCGACCAACGGCTCAGCTGACCGCGGCAGGGCGACGCACTGCCCATCTGAGCAGCCCTACGGCGCTACCGTCGTCGGTTCGGCGTTGCCGTCTCGTACCGGATCCCGCGCCTTTCGGG
Source organism: Micromonospora sp. NPDC005173 (assembly GCF_040608515.1). Classification (NCBI taxonomy): domain Bacteria; kingdom Bacillati; phylum Actinomycetota; class Actinomycetes; order Micromonosporales; family Micromonosporaceae; genus Micromonospora; species Micromonospora sp. NPDC005173. Next base: position 24,341 of record NZ_JBEXIK010000035.1, on the reverse strand, counting down.
TCTCGGGGTCGGGTGTCGGGCGTGGCCCCCGGTCCTGGCGGTGGGTGCGGGTCGCTCGGAGCTGGAGGACGACGACGGAGGACAGCACCAGGGCGCCACCGACGAGCTGCACCGGGGTCAGGGATTCGCCGAGGATGAGCGCGGCCAGCGCGGTGGTGACCACGGGTTCGAAGGTGGACAGGATCGCGGCGGTCGACGGGCCGGTCCGTTTCAGGCCGGCGAAGAAGGTCAGCATCGCCACGACCGTGGAGACCACAGCGATACAGGCCAGCCAGAACCATCCCGGCGGCCCGAAGTCGAGGTCGACCCCGCCGGTGAACAGGGCGCGTACGCCAAGGGTGCCGGCCGCGCCGGCCATCACCAGTGTGGACAGCACCACGGGCGGCAGCCGGTGCACGACGGTGTCGGCGACGAGGATGTAGACGGTGTAGGTGAGCGCGGCGGCGAAGGCGAGCAGTGCCCCGACCGGGTGGAAACTCACGCCACCGGCGCCGAGCAGAACCAGCAACGTTCCGCCCGACGCCGCCACCAGCGCGGCGCCGCGTCCAGGGGTGAGCCGGTCACGGCCGAGCAGCACCGCCGCCACGGTGACCAGGACGGGGTAGGTGTAGAGGATCAGGGACAGCAGCGACGCGTCCATCCGCTGCAGGGCCGAGAAGAACAGACTCGCCTGTGTGGCGTACCCGATGGCACCCAGCCCGACGGCGGTGGCCAGCACCCGGCCGCGCGTCGTCGCCGGCTGGCTGCCCGGTTCGCCCCGGTGCGGACCCGGTTCCGCTCGGCGTAGGCCGGGCCGCACGAGCAGGGCCATCCCCAGCAGCGCGGCGGCCAGGGTGAAGCGCACCAGCAGCAGCGCCCCGGGCGAGACACCGGCCTCGTAGGCGAGCTTGCCGAAGATCGCCATGGCGCCGAAGCACGCCGCGGACAAAAGGCACAGTGCTGGACCCATGCGCCAAGGATCATCGACCAGACCCGCCAGGTCCAGCGATGATTCATGGAGGTGAGTCGTTAGGATTCCCACATGGTTGCCCCGGGCGGAAGCTCCGGCAGCAACCGCGCGATGATCACAGCCTCCATCAGAGCCGGGGCGACTCACGACCCGCTACTGCCCACGTCGGTGACTCATCTTGGGAGGTTTCGTGCCCGTTGGCTATGTGATCACCGTGGCGCTCGTCGCCTGGTGCACCTTCTTCGCCGTTGTCGCGCCGCGCCGGCCCCAACCGCTGGCGACGATGAGCTTCTGGTTCGGCCTGACCCTCAACGAGGTGCCGTTCCTGGGCGTTCTGGCCCTGCTGGCCTCCACAACGCTGGCCGCAGCCCAGGGCGATCTGGAGTCATCGGGCGCCAAGGTGACGGCCGCAGTGGCCGCCGTCGCCTCCGCCGGGCTGGCTGTCTCCGCCTGGCGGGGCGTACGGACCGATCGGGTGGTCGAGCAGGCCCTCGACCAGGGGCTGGGACCCAACTGGCGGGATCGGGTGCACATGCCGCTGCGCCGCCACCGGCCCTGGACCCGCATTCTGCTGCTACCGGGCCTCATGCGGCGGCGTGACGTGGAGCGGATCCCCAACATCAGCTACGGGGACGCCGGGCGCCGGAATCTCCTCGACATCTACCGCCGCCGCGACGCGCCGCACAACGCGCCGGTCCTGATCTACTTCCACGGCGGCGGCTTCACCAGCGGCGCGAAGAACCGCGAGGCACGGCCCCTGCTGTACCAGCTCGCCAGCCGGGGATGGGTGTGCATCAGCGCCAACTACCGGCTGCGGCCCCAGACCACTTTCCCCGGCCACCAGATCGACGCCAAGAAGGTCATCGCCTGGGCCCGCGAGCACGCCCCCGCCTACGGCGCCGATCCGTCGCGGCTGTTCGTGGCGGGCAGCTCCGCCGGCTCCAACCTGGCGTCCCTGTGTGCGCTCACGCCGAACGACCCGGCGTTCCAGCCCGGGTTCGAGTCCGCCGACACCTCGGTCACCGCCGCGATCTGCCTCTACGGCTACTACGGCCACTATTTCGGCCAGACCCCCGACCAGGCGCCGTCCCCGAATCAACCATGGGCGTACCTCCACCCCGGCGCGCCGCCGTTCCTCATCGCCCACGGCACCAAGGACGCCCTGGCGACCGTCGAGGCCGCCCGAAACTTCGCCGACCGGCTGCGCCACACCTCCTCCAACGCCGTCGTCTACGCCGAACTGCCCGGCGGGCAGCACTCGTTCGACCTGTTCCACTCCCCGCGCTTCGAGGCAGTCGTGGACGGCGTCGAAGCCTTTGCCGCCTGGGTCCTCGCCGCCCCGCAGCGCACTCCCGACTCAGCCCGCTCGTAGGCACATCACGACAAGATCAGAGTTTGGGGCTCATGACACGTTTCTCACCGGCACCCCTGGATCTCCGGCGGCTGCGCTTCCTTCGCGAGTTCGAGGAGCGGGGCACCCTGGCCGCGGTCGCCGCAGCCCTGGGCTACAGCCCGTCGACGGTCTCCCAGCAACTGGCCATCCTGGAGAAGGAGGTCGGCGCCCGGCTGTTCGACAAGGCCGGGCGCGGCGTGCGGCTCACCGACGCCGGACACCTGCTCGCCCAGCACGCGCGCGTACTCCTGTCAGCGGCCGAGGCGGCAGAAGCCGACCTGGCCGCGTTGAGCGGTGAAATCCGGGGCACCGTGCGCGCCGGTGGCCTGCAATCGGTGACCCGTCGCCTGCTGGTGCCGGCCCTGGCCCGCATGACGGTCGACCACCCACAGGTCCGCGTGGAGATCTTCGAGCTGGAACTCGAACAATCCCTGCCAGGTTTGCGGCTGGGCGCGGTCGACCTGGTCATCGGCGACGAGTACGACGGCCACCCCCGCCCCCGCCCGGCCGGGCTGCGCTTCACGCTCCTGCTCGAAGAGCCACTGAAGATCGTGCTACCGGCAGCGCATCCACTCGCCCGGCCCGGAGGCCCCGTCGCGGTCGCCAAGCTGCGATCCGACATCTGGACCGCTTCCGCCGAGGGCACCGGCCACCACACCATGGTCGTCGGGACCTGCCGATCCGTCGGCGGCTACGAGCCCGACCTGCGGCACCGCTGCAGCGACGCCGACGTGCAACTCGAACTCGTCCGCGCCGCGGCAGCGGTCGCCCTGATGCCGGCCCTGACCCTACCCACCGATGACCCCGCTCTCGCGATTCGGGACATCGCCGAAGCCACTCTCCAACGCCGCCTGGTCGCCGTCACCCGGGACAACCCCCCGGCTCCCGCGCTGACCGCCCTTCTGACGGCGGTAACGGACCAGGTACACAAGCTCAGCCTCGACCGGTAAAAGCCACGGGGCCTGTTCGCGGTGACCGCCGCAGGGACAGAACCGGGCCCCGAAGTCCATGACCGCCTCACCAGCCGGGTGGGGCCCGCTCGGCGGACCCCACCCGATGCTCACCGCTGCTGGTGACGAGGCAACGCATCCTGCCCGGCCGCGCCGAGGACGAACGGCGCCCCCGGCGTCTCCTTCGCGATCCGGTCCATCGTGCGGGCCAACTGCTCACTGCCGTCGTCGAGATGCCGCGCCGCCGCCTGCATGTGCGACACCATCATCTCGCCGAAGATCCGCAGCGCCTCCCGGGTGGCCACCGTCTCGTCGAAGCTCGACCCGGCCGTGCTGCGATACTCCGTCACCGCCCGCTCGGCCTCCTGCTTCGCCTCCTCCGCCGCCGCGCGCATGTAACTCTCGTACTGCATCCGGGCGTACTCGGCGACCCGCCGCGCATAGTCGTGCGCCTGCGCGATGATCTGCTCCGCCTCTCGCTGCGCCGCGGACAGCAGATTCACCTCCTTGGCCGCCGGCACCTTCGCCGCCGCCCCCGTGCTCGGGATCACCCCGTGCCGGTGCAACTCCACCCGGTCGTTGAGCCGTTCGTTCTCCGCCCGCAGGTGCGCGACCTGCGTCGCCAACAGGTCCAGCTCATCGGCGACCTGCACCCGGAACCGGTCCACGTCGGCGTTGTCGTAGCCGCGCCGGGCGAACGGGGCCGTGCCGAACTCCCACCGCCGGACCCGGTCGGCGGTGATCCGGACCTGCACACCGCCGGAAACCTGCATCCCGTCGTACCGGCTGATCGGGGTCGCGCTCATCTGTGCCCGCCTCCGTTCGCGACTGCGGGGCTCGCAAGCTCACTCCTCGCGCTCACTGAACACCTCCGGAAGTGTCACCAGCGGTCGACTGCTCCACCGCCGTACGCCAAGCCGGGCCGTACCACTGCGTACCCAAGCCCTCATGGTGCACCTGACCCGCGTGGTAACCCGCCCGGACCAACGTCTGCACCGTGTGCGAAACCATCTCGTCCGACCCGCACACGTACACGTGCCGGGAACGCCAGTCGCCGTCGGCCAACGCCCGATCCACCGCCTGCACGAACTCCCCCGGCCGGTTCAGGTCGGCGCCCACGACGTGGGTCACCGTCAACCACGGGTACGACGACGCCAACTTGTCGATCGCGTCGCTGTCATAGAACTCGCTGCGCGAACGGGCACCCACATACAGGTCCACCCGCCGGCGGGCACCCTCCGCGGCGACCTGCTCCACCAACGCCTTCACCGGCGCCCAGCCGGTACCCGCCGCCAGCAGCAACAGATCACTCGAGCCCGCCGACCACAACGCCAACCGCTCCCCGACCGGCGCGGCCAGGTGGATTCGGTCACCCACCGCCGAGCCGTACACCAGCCGCGAGGACACCGCGCCACCCGGCGCGGCCCGCACGTGCAACTCCAACGTGCCGTCCGCGCGCGGCGCGTTCGCCGGCGAGTAGTACCGCCACGACCGCACCGACGGATGCGACACCCCGATCGACTGACCCGCGGTGAACGGCAACAGGTACTGCGGACGCACCGTCAGCACCGCCACGTCGAACGCCCGCCGCTCGTGGGTCACGATCTCCGCTTCCCACCACGGCGGATTCACCGCCTCCGCGGCCTGCGCGGCTTCCTGCATCACCTGCGCGACCAGCCCGTACGCGGCCGCCCAGTCCTGGGCCAGCTCGTCGGTCCACTGTTCGGCCAGGAAATGCCGCAACGTCGCCAGCAGCGCCTCACCAACCGCCGGATAGTGCTCCGCGCGTACCGCGAACTTGCGGTGGTCCGCGCCGAGGCCCTGCAGGAAACCCACCAGCCCATCGACCTGGTCCACGTTGGACACGATGTGCCCCAGTGCGGTCACCAGACGGTCCCGCTGCCCGGCCATGTTCGTCGGGAACATCTGCCGCGTCTCGGGATGGGCCAGGAACAACGTCGAATAGAAATAGAGCGGAACCTGGTCACCATGCCCGGCGACCAGAGACCAGCTCTGCTTGAGTCGAGCCGCGTCCACCGTCAGACGCCCGGACGGGTCCCGGCGGCCACCACCTGGTCCTGCACCTGCCCCAGCACCGTCTGCACGTCGGCCAGGATGTCCGCCGGCACTCCCAGCTCGGCCAGCGTCACCGTCAGGTGCTCACCCACCATGACGTAGTGCTCCACCGGGATGTTCAGCGGCTGGTGCGCCTCGGCCAAGCCGCGACCGGCGTACTCATTCGGACCACCCAACACCACAGTCAACATCAAAGTCAGGTGCCGCCGCTGACCCGGCATGTCCACCTCGGCGAAGTAGCCGGCCAGCTCCGGATCGGCGAGCACCTTGTCGTAGAACAGCTCGACGGCAGCCTTGACGGAGGCAGCGCCGCCGATGCGGTCGTAGTGCGAGACAGGAGCGGTTTCTTCGGTAACCGTCACGGTCGTTCCTTCCAGGGTGGAGGCCGCGCGGGGTCGGCGCGGAGGGGCAACGGCCCACCGGAGCGACAGCGTCTTGCCACGGCGACCGCACCGGGGACCGTGACGGACCATAGCGTGTCGGCGGTTTCCGGTCAGGACCCGGGTATCGGATGCCCGACAACAACCCGACACACAGCGTCACCTTTGCTGTCCCGGCCTTCCACAGTCGGCCACCAGAACAGCACCCACCGTCATCCACTGTGGACCGGCCGCGCTCCGGGAACGGCTACCACCGATCTACCGGGCCTGACCCTCAGTCACCAGCCGGCCGAGTAAAACCAACCGCGAAAGGCCGGGCGTGTCGACCGCACCGGGCGGCACACCTGCGCTCAGCCGGCCCGCCGCCGCGCCCGCCGCGCCGCCAACTCGTCGCCCACCGGATCCGACTCGGACGCCACCACCGGCTCCGCCGGCCCGCTCGCCGGCTCGGCCGGCAGATGCGACAACGACCCCTGGATCTCCTTGAAAGCCCCACCGATCGCGATGCCGAACACGCCCTGGCCACCCTGCAACAGGTCGACCACCTCCTCCGGGGACCGGCACTCGTACACCGTCGTCCCATCGGAGATCAGCGTGATCCCGGCCAGGTCTTCCACACCACGCGACCGCAGCGCCTCGATCGCCTTGCGAATGTTCTGCAGGGAAACCCCCGCGTCCAACAACCGCTTCACGACCTTCAACACCACCAGGTCGCGGAACGAGTACAACCGCTGCGTCCCCGAACCCGACGCGTCGCGCACACTCGGCACCACCAACTGCGTCCGGGCCCAGTAATCCAACTGCCGGTAACTGATCCCCACCGCAGTGCACGCCGTCACACCCCGGTAGCCCACCGAACCGTCACCCTCAGTCGCCACACCCGGCGACGCCAACTCCGTACCCGGATCGGGATTCTGCGGCTCGTGCATCCGGACAACCTCCCCGTCAGTGTGGTGACGCGTCGTTTCCGGGACGCGCACCCCTCGACACGGCAACCCTATAGCCACGTTCAGGGGTTACCACGGAGGAACCGACGCGACACGCCGCGAAGCCACCGAGAAAGATCACCAAGCGCACCACGACGTCACCCACAGTGACACCCGATGCAGAACCGGACCGCCAGGCTCAGCCCGCGAAGTCCTCCGGACGCACCTGCTCCAGGAACTCGCGGAACTTTTCCACCTCGTCCTCCTGCTCATCGGGGATGACGATCCCCGCCTCGCTGAGGACCTGCTCCGCACAACGAATCGGCGCACCGACACGCAACGCCAAAGCGATCGAATCGCTCGGCCGCGCCGACACCCGCACCCCGTCGCCGATCAACAGATCCGCGTAGAAGACGTTCTCCTTGAGCTCGGTGATCTCCACCGCCTGCAACGGCGCCTGCAAAGCCGCCAACACGTCCCGCAGAAGATCATGCGTCAACGGCCGGGCCGGCTTGACCCCCTGCTGCTCATAAGCGATAGCCGTGGCCTCGACCGCGCCGATCCAGATCGGCAGATAGCGGTCCCCCTCGACCTCCCTGAGCAGGACGATCGGCTGGTTGCTGGGCAGCTCCACCCGAACTCCGACCACGCTCAGCTCGCGCACCGCCGCCTCCGTGTCGTTGTCACCTACGCCGCACCGCGCCCTTCCCTGCACGGTACACGGACCGCGACACGGCCGTCCCATGCGCTACAGCACCACGCCCGCGCCAGAAAGGGGTTACCCCGGCAAGCCTACGGCACGCTTCCCGGAAGAGATCTTTCCGCTCAGCCGCCGCCCGCCGGGCACCCTCACCGACCCAACGTCGAGCGCAATCCCACCCGCACCAACGCCGCGTGCAACTGCTCCGACAACGCCACCAACTCCCGCGCCGTCTCCGCCGCCCGCGCCCGCGCCGCTGGGTCACTCTGCCGCGCCAACGGCGCCACCAACTGCGCGAACAACCCGACCTCACGGTCCGCCGCCGTCCGGTAACCCCGCAGGTGCCGCGGCTCCAACCCGTACGCCGCCAACCCCGCCACCGCAGAAGCGATGATCAACGCATCGGCGTCGTACCACCCCGGCGGATCCGACACCAGCACACCGAGCCGCTCCAACTCCGCCAACGTCGACTCTTCGACGCCGCTGCGCGCCACCAGATCCGCCCGGCCGAGCCGCACCTGCGACGACTCGGCCGGCTCCGCCGACTCCCGACCGGGAACCGCACCATCGGGCCCCACCGCGACCAACGCCGGCCGCGACCGACCCGGCTGCTCGCCGGACGAATCCCACTCCGCCAACTGCTCACGGATCACCCGCAACGGCAGGTACTTGTCCCGCTGCGCGGTCAACACGAACCGCAACCGCGCCACATCGTCCCAGCTGTACTTCCGGTAACCCGCCGCCGTCCGCTGCGGCTCAACCAGCCCCTCGGCCTCGAGGAACCGCAGCTTCGAAATCGTGGTGTCCGGAAAATCCACCCGCAACTGCCCCAGCACCTCACCGATGCTCATCAGCGGCTGGGACCGGGCCGCCCCGGGTGGCATGGAGGCCGCAGGCTCGTTCACCCCCGGCCGGCCTCCTCCTCCGGGCGCGGACCGGCGATGAACACCACCCGGAACTTACCGATCTGGACCTCGTCACCATTGCTCAACGTGGCCGCCTCGACCCGCTCACGGTTCACGTACGTGCCGTTCAGGCTGCCCACGTCCCGCACCGTGAACGTGCCACCGTCACGGTGGAACTCCGCGTGCCGCCGCGACACCGTCACGTCGTCGAGGAAGATGTCACTGTCGGGGTGCCGGCCACTGGTCGTCACATCGTGGTCCAACAAGAACCGGGCACCCGCATTCGGGCCGCGACGAACCACCAGCAGCGCCATACCCGGCGGCAACGAACCGGACATCCGGCTCGGCACCACATCGGTCTCCGGCCCCTCCAGCACTTCGTCGAGCGAGCCGAGATTGAGCGTCGAGGTGACGTCGAGCGGGGGGAACTCGTCGTCTGGGCGCGTCATGGGACCACCTCACGGATCTGTTCGGTCGGCGTCGGGTAATGGCGGGTCTGGCCGCCGGGCACTTGAACACCCGGCGGCTGGCTCCCCGTGCCCGGGAAGGCAATTCCGCAACGCTCAACTATTGGGTTCTCGGTCGACTGGGCGAGCCTAGCCAGCGCCGAAATGCAGGGCAACCGGACGCGCGCAGACATCCCACGCACCGGATCAAGCACACTCAGCCTTCGGTGATCTCGCGGTACGCGCCCGCCGTCAGCAGACCGTCCACCGCCGTCGGATCAGCCGGAGTGATCTCCACCAACCAACCCGCACCATACGGATCAGTGTTGATCAGCTCAGGGGTGTCACCCAACGCCTCGTTGCGCGCCGCCACCGTACCCGCCAACGGCGCGTAGATCTCCGACACGCTCTTGGTCGACTCGATCTCACCCAACGAGTCACCGGCCGCGACCGCAGCACCCGCCTCGGGCAACTGCACGTACACGATGTCACCCAGCGCGTCCTGCGCGAAGTGCGTGATGCCGACCCGGACCGAACCGGTGCCGTTACCCAACACCCACTCGTGCTCGGCGGTGTATCGCAGATCCTCGGGAATCACCAGACGCGTCCTTCATCCATCGTGCCCCGGACCACCCGGGTCCGGCGCGGCCGCGCCGGTCAGGCGACCGGACGGGCGTGTTCCAACTTGATCGGCACGTGCAGCGCCGAAACCTCGGCAACCTCACGCTCCCCAAAGGTCACGTTACCGCCGTCACCCCGGACCGACGCCACCACCCCACCAGGAATGTTCAACGCCGTACGCATCGTCGCCGGATCACCGATCACGGTGATCGTGAAAGGCCCCATCAGCCGACGCCCCTCCACCACCAACGACCCGTTCTCCCCGTCCAGGAAGTACGTCGACGCGATGATCCGCACCGTCGCCCGATCGCCACCGGAGATCTGCATCGCCTCCGCGCCCGCGCCCCGCAGCTCCTGCACCGCGTCCAGCACCCGGTTCGCCGAAATCGGCTTACCAGCACCCTCGAACTCCACGGTCAACCCGGGGCCGACAGCCGGCAACGTGCCCGCCAGGATGCCCAGCTCGTCCGCCCGCCGGGTCGCCTCGTCCAGCGCCGCCTGGCGGCCCTGCTCACCCGAGCGCAACTGCCGCTGACTGTCCTCCAACGCCCGAATGTCCTGCTGAAGGCGGTTCTCCCGGGCATCCAGATCCGACAGGATCCGGACCAGGTCCTCCTGACGCGTCGCCCCCAGCGTCGGATCCGTCGACGTCGTCTTCAACTGCACCACCAGGGTGAAGCCCAACAACGCCAACAACACCACGATCATCAAGCTGGCCGTGCTCAACCGGAACCGACCCGCCGCCGACTTCACCGGCGCCACCGGCTCCTCGGCCGGCACCGTCGACCCCTCCGACCGCGCCGCCGGCTCACCCGACCCCGACACTGCGCTCAGGTCCACCGTCGCGCCGTCGTCCCCCGACGCCACCGCGGGCTCGTCATCCGGCGGCTCCGGCTCCCGCTCCGCCGGTCCCTGCGGCGCCAGCGGGCTCAACTCGTCCGGGTCCGGCGCATCCGGCCGCGGATCCGGCTCACCCGCCGGCCCACCCGGCCGCGCCGGACCCGCCGGCTGCGGCCAGCCCGTCCCCGTCTCGGTCTGCTCGTCGCTCATCGCTGTCAAACCTACGCCCGGAACAGGTGCCGACGGATCGCCGCCACGTTCCCGAAGATCCGCACCCCGAGTACGACAACCACACCGGTGGACAACTGCCCGCCCACTCCCAACTGGTCACCCAGGTACACGATCAGGCCCGCCACCAGCACATTCGAGATGAACGACACCACGAACTGCTTGTCATCGAAGATCCGGTCCAGCCTCGCCCGCACCCCACCGAACACCGCGTCCAACGCTGCCACCACCGCGATCGGCAGGTACGGCTGCAACGCCGCCGGGACCGTGGGATCGAGCCACACACCAAGCACCACACCGGCGAGCAACGCCAGCACCGCGATCATCGGCCACCTCCGGAGGGGCTAACGGTCGCCGGAGAACCGGACGACCCGGGACTGCCGGACCGGCCACCCGACGTGGACGGGCTCGGACTGACCGACGGCTTGGCGTAGCGTAGCTGCGGCTCCGGAGCCGCCGGCAGGGTGAGGTCATCCGACTCCCGCACACCGAACGACAGGCCGGTCTTCTGCGCGACCTCCCGCATCAGCGCCGCGCTGCGGCTGTCCTCGAACTTCCGCCGCATCGAGCCCGGACCGACCGCCGACACCTCGTACGGCCCGGTCACCGGCCGGAAGTCCACCAGAATCGCCTCACCCGCCGACCGGATCGTCGACGTCGAGGTCAACCGCTGCCCGTTGATGGCGATCGCCTCCGCGCCGACACTCCACAATGCGTTCGCCACCCCCTGCAGGTCGCTGTAGAGCACCCGCGGCGGTCCCGCACCCATGCCGGTCACCGCGTCCTCCTTGCCCGGCGCGTCCGCCAGCCGCACCACCACACCGTCGCCGCGCACCCGGCCCAGCCCGGTGCTCGCCTCCTGGTCCCGCAGCCGGGCGGCGGCCGACCCGCTCAACGCCGCGTCGCGCTGCCGACCGACCTCCTCGCGCAACTGGTCCGCGCGCGTGGACAACCGGTCGGTCTCGCTCTCGCGCTCCTTGATCTGCGCCACCAGGCCGGAGCGGGCCTGGCTGCGGCCCGGTTCGTCCTCCAACGTCTGCCGGTACGCGACCGCGAACAGGAAACCCAGCACCACCACCACGACCAGGCTGACCGAACGCGCCGACCAGGCCCGCCACCCCCGGGCGGGCTCCGCGGGCGCAGCCCGCCGACGGGCAGCCGCCGCATCGGCGTACCCCGGGTCCAGCGGGTTGCGGAACAGTTCGGTGAGGAAGTCCGGTGCGTACACCCGATCCCGGCGGCCGTCCCCGGGCCGCGGCGCGCTCACGCAACCGCTCCCGGGTCGCGCGCCGCGCGCACCAGCCGGGCCGCCTGCACCACGTACATCCCGCCGGCCACCCAGTAGAGCACCAGCCCCCACCAGGCCAGCCCCCAGCCGATCGCGGCCGCCGCCGTCGCCACGTCGGTCAACTCGGTGGCCAGCAGCAGCACCGGGAACGCCGCGAGCAGCAGGAACGTGGCGGTCTTGCCGACGTAGTGCACCGGCGGCGGCCCGTACCCGTAGCGGCGCAGCACCCCCAGCGAACCGAGCAGCAGCAACTCCCGGGCCAGCAGCGCCGCGGTGAACTGCCACGGCACCACCTCGCGGGCGGTGAAGGCGATCAGCGTGGCGAGGATGTAGAGCCGGTCGGCCAGCGGGTCGAGCAGTTCCCCGAGTCGGCTCACCTGGCGCAGCCGGCGGGCGATCCAGCCGTCGACCCAGTCCGTGGTGCCGCCGATGGCCAGCACGACGAGGGCCGCGACGTCGGCGCGAGTCACCAGGAAGAGATAGAGGAAGAGCGGCACGCCCAGCAGCCGCCCGAAGCTGATCAGGTTGGGCAGGGTGAGCACCTGGTCGCCGGGAACCTGTTCGCCGGTGTCCCGCGGATGCTCTGACCGAGCCGGCCGACGAGACACCGAACCTCCTCCGCGCACGACCCGGCGCCCGGCGGAAGTCGTACGGCTGTCGGGCCGGCCAGCGCCGGCTCCCCCTGCGGCCCCGGAACGGGACCTCTTCCCTGATTCGGCCCGCGATCTCGATGATCACGGGCCGGGTGAGTGCGGTGCCACTATATCGGGCTTCCGTCGGAGCTCTGGGGCGCCGCCGCGCGGTGGTCGGTGCGGCTGTGTCGCACTGTGGCGTGGATCACCACGCGTAAGGCGTCCTAGGATAGTAGTGGACGGGTCCTGCGTCCGCTCAGGCTGTCTGCACCGCCGAGTCGGTCTGCTGTTCCGGCACCACCTGGGTCGCCGCCCGGCCGAACGCGAGCAACGCCAGCAGCAGATCGTGCTGGCCCCGCTGCGGCATCCGGTCCAGCACCACCTGCACCGCGCGTTGCCGCCGCTCGGCCAACTCCCCGAGCAGGGTCTGCGCGGCGGCGGTCAGCACCAACCGCACCTCGCGCCGGTCCCGCGGATCGGCCACCCGGCGCAGCAGACCGGTCGCCTCCAGTCGGTCGCAGAGGCGGCTGGCCGAGGAGGGCACCACGTCCAACAGCTCCGCCAACCGGTTGACATTGGTCTCCGGCCGGCTGCTGATCAACGCCAGCACCCGCAGCTGGGTCGGCGGCACCTGATGTCGCGCCGCGGCCGAATCGAGCACGGCGATCAGCGTCTCGGCGGCCGCGTCGATCGCCGCTGCGAGATCCGCAGGTCGCTCCACCCGATGTCCCCTGCCATTGTCGCGCTGGTGCCCGCCCGACGGACCGCTGACGACTCTCACCCGCCGTCGCTATCACCCGGACCGTGCCAGTCCAGGCAGACCACGACGGCATCGTCGCGCAGATCGGAGTCCACATGGTAGGCGTGCAGTTCGCGCATCACCGTACCAACCGCCTCGGTCGCCGGCTGCAACCGTGTGGCGCGCAGGGAACGGGTCATCACCCGCTGCCCGTACGGCTCTAGGCCCGCCGGCTCGGCCGCCCACACCCCGTCGCTGACCACGAAGACGCGGTCACCCGGCGCGAGCTGGAACTCCTGCAACTCGTAGCGGGTCTCGGCGAACATGCCCAGCGGCAGCTGCTGATCCAGCTTCACCGGCTCGACCACCGCGCCGCGCAGCCGCAGCATGTGCGGCGAGCCGGCGTCGACCGCTCGCACCCGCCCGGTGCGGGTGTCCACTTCCAGCAGCAGGGTGGCCACGTGCCGACGGCCCCGGTGCTGGTAGAAGACCGTGTCCGAGGCCAACTCCGCCTGCTCCACCAGACCACCACCGGAACGGCGCGCGTTGCGCATCGCGTTCACTGTGGCCGCGGTCAGCAGCGACGCGGCCAGGCCGCTGCCCTCGCCGTTGAGCACCGTCACGGTGAGCCGGTCGCCGTCCAGCGACCAGTCGAAGTGGTCCCCACCCACGGTGTACGCCGGTTCGAGCTGACCGGCGAGGTGGAACGCGTGGTGTGCCACGCTGCGCCCCGGCAGCAGGTCCCACTGCATCTCGGCGGCCATGCTGAGCCGCTCCCGGCGTCGGGCCCGCCGGTACCGGTCGGTCTCCCGGTCCGCGGCCCGCATCGCCACCGCCACGACGCCGGCGATGTCCGTGGCGATGCCGGTGACGGCCGGGCCCGGCACGGCGGGCAGCTCGATCAGCAGCACGCCCAGCCGCTCCCCCCATGCCGTCAGCGGCAGGTAGAGCCGGCACGGGCCGTCCTCGGCGGAGTCGCGCACCGGCTGCTGACTGCTGAAGCAGCGTTGGGCCACCGTGTGGCAGGCCAGGAACCCGCCCGCCGGCAGCTCCGGGTCCAGCAACGGCCAGAGCCCGCTGATCCGATAGTCGGCGACGAACACGTCGGTGCGCAGCGCGCCCAACGACGAGCGGATCGCCCTGTCGGCGGCCTCCGCCAGCTGGTCGGGTGGGGCCTCGCGCAGCGCACGCGACACCACACCCGGCGCGTCCTCCATGGTCGTCCTCTCCAGAAGCTTGCTACAGGGCAAGCATCATACGGACGCCCCGGGACAGCCCGCCGGCGCGGTCGAGGCGGCGTCAGTCGGCGCCGCGGGTCGCGAGCACACCGTGGAACGCGTCGGGCACCTCGGCCGGCGGGCCGTCCGGCCGCCACCGGGTGACCGGCACGATTCCGTCCGCCGTCGGCGTCCATCGACCCAGCAACGGCGCGAACGACGACGGCGGCCGCATCCGGAACGCCGGCCCCATCATCGCCTGCGCCTCCGGATGACCGGCCAGCTCCTCGGTGTCGAAGTCCACGGCCAGCAGGCTGCCCGGCGCCGCGGCGGCGTACAGCTCGTCGAGGGTGCGGGTCAGCGTGTCGTCGTCGAGGAACGCGGCGAGCCCGAGGAAGACCACCCCGACCGGCCGCCGGCCCCAGCCTGGGACGAAGCGGTGCAGCTGCGCCGGATCGATGGTGCCGATGTCGGTGGCGTCGCCGTAGCCGTAGCCGGCCCGGTCGCTGCCGACGAGGATGCGCTGCCCCAGCCGGATGGTGACCGGGTCGACGTCGGTGTAGAGCACAGTGGCCTCGGCGGCGACCTCGTGCACGTTGCCCATCGTGGGCACCCCCGCGCCGAAGACCAGGAACCCGTCCACGCCCTGCCCGGCGATCGCCCGTACCGTCCGACCGAGGAACGCCCTCAGCTCCCGGAACACCGGCGCGCACGGCCCGTACGCCTGCTCGAAGGCGGTCGCGGCGGCCACGTCGACCGGGAAGTGGTGATCCCCGCCAAGCCAAAAGTCGATCATGCGAGCGGTGCTCGGCTGGTCCGGTTCACCCATCGACGACGCCCCCTCCCCGACCGGTCGCCGCCAGCGTACCGACCCCGACGTCCTGGGCGGTATCGCTCCGCCGAGCCGTTCCCGCCCGCGATACTGGCCCCGGCGGGAGGTGGCCGGTGAACTCGGCGAACAGCGCAGCGGTGGTGGTCGGCGTGGACGGCTCGGAGCCGTCCCTGCGCGCGGTGCGCCTCGCCGCCGCGGAGGCCGCGCGCCGACACCGGCCGCTGCGGGTGGTGCACGGGTTCATCTGGCCGCTGCTGCACGTGCCCGTCTCCCCCGCCCCGGACGCCCCGGCCGGCGGCGGGCTGCGCCACCAGGCCGAGGAACTGGTCGCGGCGGCGGTGGCCGAGGCCGAGGCGACCGTACCGGGGCTGACGATCTCCGGCGAGATCATCGACGGTGAGGCCGCCGCGGTGCTGGTGGGCGAATCCCCCACCGCCGCTCTCATCGTGCTCGGCGACCGAGGGCTGGGCGGCTTCACCTCGCTGGTGGTCGGCTCGGTGGCGGTACAGGTTGCCGCGTACGCCGACTGCCCGGTGCTCGTGGCTCGCGGCGTGGAACATCCCGGCGAGCCGGTGCTGGTCGGATTGGACGGTTCGCCGGCGTCCCGGCTCGCCGCCGAGTTCGCCGCCGAGACCGCCGTGGCGCGCGACGCACCGCTGTTGGCGGTGCACGCCTACCGGCACCCGCCCAGCACCCGCCCCGGCGACATGCAGCCCCTGGTGTACGACGCGGAGCAACTGCACCACGAGGAGGACCAGGTCCTCGCCGAGTCGCTGACCGGGCTGGCCGAGCGCCACCCCGAGCTGCGGCTGACCCGGCGGGCGGTGCACGGGCGGGCCGGCGCCGTGCTCGCCGAGGCGTCCCGCTCCGCCCAACTGGTGGTCGTCGGCGGGCAGGGGCGCGGCCAGGTGAGTGGGTTGCTGCTGGGGTCGGTGAGCCAGTCGGTGCTGCACCACGCGCACTGCCCGGTCGCCGTGGTCCGCGCCCCCCGCTGAGACGCGGGAATGGCCCGCTGTCAGACGGGTAGACGAGCGCGGTACGCCAACGGCGACGAAGGAGGCAGCAGATGCCAGGACCACGGCCGGGCAGTAACGCGTACGACAAGCAGCGAGCGCGAATGCGCAACGTGATCGACGACTCCGGACGGCGGGTACCCGACGGCAAGGCCAACCAGGTTGCCAACAAGATCCTGCAGGAGGACCGCGGCCAACGGGGTGTGGTGCGCGGCGAGCGCACGTACGGACCCAAGGGAGAACGCGAACCGGGCGACCCGAAATGAGGACGGTTGACGTGGCCGACGGCGCCATCGCGGGCGCCGTCGGCAGCGCCGCGCTGAACGTGGTCAGCTATCTGGACATGGTCCTTCGGGCACGGCCGGCGAGCAGCGTCCCGGAGCAGACCGTGGACCGGCTGGCCGGGATCGCGCACGTGGATCTGGGGCCCGGGGCCCGGGCGGCGAACCGCCGCTCGGGCCTCGGGCCTCTGATCGGCTACGGGCTGGGCATCGGCGCGGGCGTGGCGTTCGCGCTCTACGCACGTGGTCGGCGGCAGCCGCTGCCGATGGCCACCGGCGTGCTCGGCGCGGGCGTGATGACCATGACTGACGGGTCCATCACCGCACTGGGCATCAGCGACCCCCGCACCTGGCGGCGCTCCGACTGGATCTCCGACATCATTCCGCACCTGGCGTTCGGGCTGACGGCCGCCGCCACCTGGAACAGGTTGCGGCGGCCGTCAGGGCGAAACCGTTAGCTGTCGTCCTCGGCGACCGGCTCACCCGCCGGGCCGTACGGCGACACCTGACCCTTGGGCACCGGCCGACCCTCGTCTCCGCGCGACGAGCCGCGGTTGAGCGGGTGCCCGGTCGGCGTGGGCACCTTGCTGTCCTGACTGGTGGCTCCCTTGGCGTTGCGCCGGAACTCCTCCTGCTGCGGGTTGACCACGGGTGTCTCCCTCCGGGTACGGCAGGCGGCATCGACCGCCTCCACCGCAGGCATACCCGCCCGGCCCGGTGCCATTCCGGCCCCGCTCGCCGCCGGGAGGGCTAGCCGCCCGCCGGGCGGGTACCCACCGGACGTGGGCAACGACCGAACGGTGGCGCGGGTCCTGCTAGACCGACACCACGACACGTACGCGGAGCAGGCGGGCATCCGGCTTTCGGACCGCCCCGGTCCGCTGTACCAGCTGCTGGTGCTGGCCACCCTGCTGAGCACCCGGATCCGGGCGTGCGTGGCGGTGGACGCCGCGCGGGAGCTGTTCGCCGCGGGCTACCGCACGCCGCAGGCGATGGAGGCGGCCAGCTGGCAGCAGCGGGTGGACGCGCTGGGCCGGGGCCACTACCGCCGCTACGACGAGCGGACCGCGACCATGCTCGGCACCGGCGCCCGGCTGTGCCTGGACCGCTGGCACGGTGACCTGCGGCGGCTGCACCGGGAGGCCCAGGGCGACCCGGCCGGGCTGCGTCGGCGGCTCACCGAGTTTCCCGGCATCGGGCCCACCGGCGCGGACATCTACCTGCGCGAGGCACAGACGGTCTGGTCCGACCTGCGCCCGTACGCCGACCGCCGGGCACTCGCCGGTGCGAAGCGGCTGGGCCTGCCGGGCTCACCCGACCGACTGGCCGGGCTGGTCGACGAGCCGGACTTCGGCCGGCTCGCCTCGGCGCTGGTCCGGGTGGCGCTCGGCGAGGAGTCCGCCGGCGAGGTCACCCGCGTCGCCGCCCGCTGAGGCAGGCGCTCACTTCACCGTCTTGTCGCCCGGCCGGGTCAGGTGCCACACCAGCAGCGCGGCGAGCAGCGCCAGCACCACCAACCCGCCGGAGAGGCCACGGCCCTCCTCGGGACTGCGGCCGGTACTACCGAAATAGATCACCGCGAGGCCGGCCAGCACCGTGACGAACGTACGCAACCCTCGGTCCTTCACGTATCGCACCGTATGTGGCGCCCATCCGCTGCGGGCGAATTCGGCGGTATTGTCCCCCGTCCGGGTGGTGGAGGGCGGGCCCGGCTCAGCGTTCGGCGACGAATCCGCGGAGCCGCACCCGGCGAACCGCCCGGTCGGCGACCTCCACCACCTCCAGGGTCAACCCGGGCAGCCGCACCGTCTCCCCCGGTTCGCTCGGCAGGTGACCCAGTCGGGCGAGCACCAGCCCGGCCACCGTGGTGTACTCCCTCGACAGCGGGAAACTCAGCCGCACCCCGAGGTCCGGCAGGTCGTGCAGCGGAAAGTCACCCGCCACCAACAGCGACCCGTCCGACTCCCGGATCACCCCCCGTACGTCCCGGTCGGTCTCGTCGTACAACTCGCCGACCACCTCCGCCAGCAGGTCCTCCAGGGTGACGATGCCGTCGATACCGCCGTGCTCGTCGACCACCAGGGCCAGCTGCTGGTGCTCCTGACGGAGCTGACGCAACGCCTCGGCGACCGGCAGGGTGACCGGCAGCAGCAGCGGCGGCCGGACCCTCTCCCCCACCGTGCCGACGCCGGCCTGCACCAGGTCGCGGATGTGCACCACGCCCATCACCTCGTCCAGGCCACCCGGGCCGGTGACCGGAGCGCGGGACCGGCCGGCAGCGGCCAGCTTCCGTACCCCCTCGTCGGCGGCGAGGCCCGCCGGCAGCGCGGTCACCTCGCGCCGGGCCACCAGAATCTCCCGCAGCGTCCGGCCGGCGATGTCGAACGCGCCGGTCAGGATCTCCCGCTGCTGGGCCGACAGACCACGCTGACTGACCAGCATCTCCCGCAGCTCCTCCTCGGTCATCTCCTGCCGGCTGGCCCGCGGGTCGCCGCCGGCCAGCCGGACCACCGCGTCGGTGGCCCGGCTGAGCAGCCAGACCGCCGGACGGGAGAGCCGGGCCAGCAGGTCCAGCGGGCCGACGCTGAGCAGCGCCCAGCGCTCCGCGCGCTGCATGGCCAACCGCTTCGGGGCCAGCTCGCCGAACACCAGCGTGACGAAGGTCAGCACCACCGTCACCAGCACCACCGCGGCGGGTCGGGCCGCCGCGCCGAGGAAGCCCAGCGGGGCGACCAGCGGCTCGGCCAGCGACACCGCGGCCGCCGCTGAGGCGAGGAACCCGGCCAGGGTGATGCCGAGCTGGATGGTGGCCAGGTAGCGGTTCGGGTCGCGGGTGAGCCGGACCAGCCGGTCGCCGGCGCTGGTCCGCCGGCTCAGCCGTCGCAGCTGCCCCTCGCGCAGCGTCACCAGTGCCATTTCGCTGCCGGAGAGCGCGGCGTTGACCAGCACCAGAACGGCCACCAGCGCCAACTGCCCGAGCTGACCGCCCACCGCGCACCCCCGTCCGCCGCCTCAGGCCACTCAACCGCAGCGGGACCAGCTCTGGGTGCGGTTTCCAGCCGGCCGGCGCTCAGTCGGTCTCCAGGTCGTCCAGCGAGATGGCGTGGGTCATCAGCCACCGCGCCAGCGCCGACATGCCGAACAGCCAGAGCGGGGCGGACTCGGTGGGGCCGTTGGTGGCGTAGATGGCGAACCGCAGGTCCGGGGCGCGGTACGCCTCGATCCGCCACCGGTGCTGCCGGTCCCGCCAGACCGCCGAAGGGTCCATGGCGTCACCGTAGGTGACCGTCGGTGATGCGGTGGCCGGTTGGCCGGGTCAGCCGGGCACGACCGTCAGGTGACGACGATGCGGGCGTCGTCGGGCAGTCGACGGGTCGCGCCCCGGCGGTCCAGCAGCTCCAGCAGCGGCACCGCCACCCGGCGGGTGGTGTCCAACGCCTGACGGGCCGCGGACAGCGTGAACGGCTGGGGCAGCGCGGCCAGCACCCGGACCGCGTCGTCGAGCGCGTCGGGCAGCAGCACCACGGTGTCCGCCAGCCGCAGCAATGCACCGGCGCGTACGGCGGCCCCAATCTCCCGAGGGCCCAACCCCAGGTCGACGAGGCGGTCCGCTTCGGGGGCGCGGAACGGGCGGTCGGCGTACTCGGCCCGGACCCGCTGCACGGCAAGCGCCACCGGTTCGGGCAGCGCGCCGGCGCTCGCCGTTCCGACCCGGCCGGCGTGGATCCGCAGCGGCGGCCGGACCAGCGCCTCAACCAACACCCGGTCGGGCAGGGCGAGGCGCTGGCGTAGCGCGTCCACCGGCATGCCGGGCTCCAGCGGGTGCTCCCGTGCGTAGCGCGCGACCTCCTCGGTCACCTGGTCGCCGAGTCGCTGCCAGTGCCCGGGATCGGCCAGCCAGTCGCCGGCCACCGGCGCGGCCTGCACCGGCACCCCCATCCGGATCAGCGCGCCGGCCTGGATCAGCCGACGGCGGCGCAGCTCCCCGGCCAGGTCGGGCCGGCCGTCCAGGTCGGCGAGGACCTGCGCGCGGGCGGCGGCAGCGCCCCGGCGGGCCAGCGGCGGTGGCGCCACGTCCAGCACCCGCACCCCGCCGGACACGTGGTGCCGGCCCGGGTCGCGCAGCAGCGCCCGATCGCCGACCAGCAACGGCAGCGGGCGGGCCAGCCTGAGCCGGACGGTGTCCGGGCCGAGTGGGCGGACCCGTACCGGCACCGCCGCCGACCCGACGTGCAGGGTGAGGGTGGCCGGCAGGTCAGCCGCCGGGTCGCCGGTGAGCCGGACGTCAACGAGGTCGGTGTGGTGGAACCGGCCCGGGGTGAGCAGCGCGTCGCCGCGGCCGAGCCGGTCACGAGGCGTGCCACGCAGGTTGACGGCCACCCGGGCCACCGCCGCCGCCTCCGGCCGGGCCTGGCCGAGTGAGTGCAGGCCACGGACCCGGACCGGTTCGTCGGCGCCGGCCAGCTCCAGCTCGTCACCGACCCGCAACCGGCCAGCGCCGAGGGTGCCGGTGACCACCGTGCCGCTGCCCCGCACGGTGAAGCTGCGATCCACCCAGAGCCGGACCGGATCGTCCACTGTGGGAACGGGCAGCCGGGCGGCGAGCCGATCCAGGGCCGCCCGCAGCTCCGGCAGGCCGTCGCCGGTCAGCCCGCTGACCGCCACCGTCTCCACCACGCCGAGACTGGTCGCCGCGATCTCGGCCCGGGCCCGGTCCATGGCCAGCCCCGGGTCGGCCAGGTCCGCGCGGGTCACCGCGAGCAGGCCATACCCGACGCCGAGCGCATCCAGCGCGGCCAGGTGCTCGGCGGACTGCGGCATCCACCCCTCGTCGGCGGCGACCACGACCAGCGCCGCCGGCACCGGCCCGACCCCGGCGAGCATGTTCGGCACGAAACGCTCGTGCCCGGGTACGTCGACGAAGGCGACCGTGCCGCCCGATGGCAGCGTCGTCCAGGCGAAGCCCAGGTCGATGGTCATCCCCCGGCGGCGTTCCTCGGCCCACCGGTCGGGCTCCATCCCCGTCAGCGCCCGGACCAGGGTCGACTTGCCGTGGTCGACGTGCCCGGCAGTGGCGACGACGAACACGGTCAGTCGTCTCCGGGTACGCGCAGCACGGCCGCCCGGACCGCCTCGTCGGCGTCGGGCGGCACGCAGCGCAGGTCGAGCAGGAGCCGGCCCCGCACCACCCGGCCGAGCACCGGCTGGGCGCCGGTGCGCAGCGGCATGGCGTACCGCTCGGGCAGGCTCAGCGCCCAGGAATCCAGCTCCACGCCGGGGGCCCCGCCGCCGCCGACCACGGCGACCGCCGGCACCACCTCCGCCTTGCGACCGTCCGCGCCGAGCAGGTCGCGCAGCCGCTCCACCCGCCGGCGCAGGACGCCCGGGTCGGCGTGCAGCGCGGTCCGGGTCGGGGTGTCCGGGCGGTGCAGGGTGGCGGCCAGCGCGGCCAGGGTGAGTTTGTCCACGCGCAACGCCCGGGCCAGCGGATGGCGGCGCAGCCGGTCGACCAGCTCGGCGTCGCCGAGCAGCAGCCCCGCCTGCGGGCCGCCGAGGAGCTTGTCGCCGCTGGCGGTGACCAGCGCGGCGCCGGCGCGCAGGCTGCTCGCCGCGTCCGGTTCGTCGGGCAGCAGCGGATCCGGGGTGAGCAGGCCGGAGCCGATGTCGGCGACCACCGGCACGCCGATGGTGGCCAACTGCCGGACCGGTGTGGCCGAGGTAAAGCCGGTGACCTGGAAGTTCGACGGGTGCACCTTGAGCACGAAGCCGGTGTTCGGGCCGACTGCGGCGGCGTAGTCGGCGAGCGTCGTGCGGTTGGTGGTGCCCACCTCCCGCAGCCGAGCGCCGGTGCTCTCCAGCAGGTCGGGCAGGCGAAAGCCGTCGCCGATCTCGACCAGCTCGCCCCTGCTGACCACGATCTCCCGGCCGGCGGCCAACGCGGTGGCGGCCAGCACCAGCGCGGCGGCGCCGTTGTTGACCACGTGCACGGCGCCCGCGTCGGGCACGGCGGCGGCCAGCGCGTCGATCGCGTCGCGGCCGCGGCGGGCCCGCCGCCCGGTGGACAGGTCCAGCTCCACATCGGTGTGCCCGGCGGCGGCCACGACCGCAGCGACCGCGGTAGGCGACAGCGGCGCCCGACCCAGGTTGGTGTGCAGCACGACGCCGGTGGCGTTGAGCACCGCGCGGGGGCCGGGTGCGGGCAGCGCGGCGACGGCAGCGTCACGGACCTCGTCGGGGCCGATCTCGCCGCGACGGGCCCGCTCCTGCGTCTGGGCGACGACCGACTTGACGCGGTCCCGCCCGAGGCTCGCGATGGCCGCGGTCAGCCGCGGGTCGGCCAGGAGCGTGTCGGTGCGGGGCACCCGGCGTCGCGGGTCCACCGGCCCCTCGCCCATCACGTCAACTCCTGCCGCGCGTTGGCGGAGACGGACGGGAATCGAACCCGCCTGGCCCGGGTCCCGGACCACTCCGGTTTTGAAGACCGGGAGGGGCACCAGCCGCCTGAACGCCTCCACCGGACATTCGATCACAACACAGGCGGGGCCGCCGGGCCAGGTGGAAGATCCATACCATTCCGGCGAGCATTGACCCGCTCGCGTTGCGGCACCACGGTATACCGCGGATCGCGGGCGGAGGCGACGCCGCCGTGGAAGATGCCGAACCGGGTGGCGACCGACGCGGCCAGCAGCGCGGTGCCGGACAGCACGCCAACCACCCGACTGCGCCGGCCGAGCAGCGCGCCGGCCACCCCGACCGAGGTCAACAGCCGACCGGCGCGCAGCAGCCGACCGGGCAGACCCAGCCGGTAGGGCTCGCTGAGCAGGCCGAGGCGGGTCTCCACCCGGTGCGCGCCGAACAGTTCCAGGGCCGCGCCGGCCACTGCCATCCGGCGGGCCGGCCCGGCCTGGGCCGGCGGCGCGGCGAGCAGACCCACGCCGGCGCCGCTGGCCAACGCGCTGCCCGCGAAGATGACCGGCAGCTCCGGGTACGCCTCGTGCCAGGACGGCACCGCCGTGTCGGCGAGCAGCACCCCGGTGTACGTCGCCAACGCGGGCGCGGTGCCGGCGGCGAGCAGCCCGGCAGCGTGCCCGACCGGCGGCAGCGCTCGACGGGCCAGCCCGAGCAGCCCGTGCCGGGGCAGCCAGTCGGCGACCTCGGCGATCGCGGCCACCCCGGCGGCCGGCCCGAAGGCGGTGAGGATCCAGGTACCCACCGACATCGGTGAGGTCAGCTTGGCCACCCGAAGCATGTGGTGGAACCGCGCCGGCCTGCCCAGGTCCCTGACCAGGAAGACGGCGCTGGCGCTGACGGCGGCAAGCGCGGTGACCCGACCAGCCCGGCGCAGTGCCGGTCGGCCGGTGAGCTGCCCGCCCGCGGCGAGCAGCGACGAGCCGGCGGCCAGCCCGCCGGTGAACAGGTACGCCGCGATGTCCCACTTCCAGACCGGCGGCTTCAGGACGGGCCGGCCGTAGTACGAGGTGAACTCGGCCTCTGGCACCCGCAGTTCCTCGCCACCACCGCGACGACCGCCCCGCCGGCCAGTCCGCCGGCCGGCGGGTTCGGCGGTCCGCGGCGGCTGCGGGGTCAGGTCGGCCTGGGCCTCGGTGCCCGCCGTTCCACGGCTCGCGGTTGCCGCTGGGCTGTCGCTCCGCGTGGCGCCGTGGCCGTTCGTCTCCGGCCGGGTGGGGCGGCCGAGCCGGTCGGGGCCTTCGGCGCCCTCGGCGGCGAGCCGGTCGCGGAAGCGACGGAACAGGTCACCCACCGGGGGACGGTCTGGACTCACGAGGAACCTCCGACGAACGCGGCGACGGTTGCCGCCGCCATGGCGAGCGCCGCCAGGCCGGCGCGCTTCCACATGGCCGGCAGGTCCCGGGTGGTCACCACCGGATCCGGCGGCAGCCCATACACCTCAGGCTCATCCAACA